>SKQZ01000474.1 GCA_007118765.1 Candidatus Hydrogenedentota bacterium | reverse complement strand
GTGAAACACTGTACCGGTTTGTTCGTTTTGTGCATGACCCTTGCGCACACCCTATCGCATGGCGACACGGCGCCGCCCATGGCGCTGGATTCGTTTATCCTGATTGCGCACCGGGGCGTAGTTACCGACGATGCGCCGGAAAACAGCCTTGCCGCGCTTGATGAGGCCATCCGAAGGGGCTATACCCATGTGGAAGTGGATATCCGCGGCACAAAAGACGGCTATCCCGTATGCAGCCACGATGATTGCCTGCGTCGTGTTGCGGGCGTATCCAAGCACGTGAGCGAACTCACCTTGAGCGAATTGCGCGCCCTTGTGCCCCAGAATACTGTGCCTGACTTTGAAACGTTTTGTGCGCGCAGCGCCGGGCGCATCGGGCTGATGCCGGATTTGAAAGGGGCGCCGTCGGAGGCCATGGACGCCTTTGTGAAGAACGTTGAACGTGCGCTGGTCAAGCATGGGCTGATGGAGGACGCCTACTTTATCGGCAGGCGGGCCATCGCAGAGCAGATGACCGGCGGGGGACGCATTGCATGGCGCACCAGCCTTGCCGAAGCACGCGCCAGCGAGCGCATGGAACAGAACCCCGGCGACCGCTGGTTCATTTTTGGACATGCTGCGGATTTTGATGCGGAATCTGTGCGCGGGTTTCAAGAGTTGGGCTTGAAGGTTATTGTGAGCATCAACATTTTTCATTATCTTGGGGTGGGACATTTTCAGGAGACAGGCGACCGCGACGTGGCCCGCATGTTGACATACGGCGTGGACGGATTACAAATAGACAGCGTTTACGAGGCCGCCTTCCGGGAAGCGTATTTTGGCAACGAACCCGAGTAACCTTGGTGCGACATCAGGCTAGCCCGCATATTTCACCCCGCCGTGGCGGGGTTGCGCCTGCGAATCTTACACCATATCAGGCACAATCTTCACAGGCTCACGACGAAACCTGATGAAATATCCTGGCTAGGCGAGGTGTTCGCGCACCTTGTCAAGGAGGGTTGCGCCGGAGATGGGTTTGCTGATGACGTCGCGATAGGGAACGCTTTCGGGATCGAAAATGGTATCGGAGGGATTGAGCATGGAAGAGAACATAAGGATGGGGACATCTTTTCCGAGTTTTTCCGCAATCGTATACCCGGTGTTAATCTTTTCCATCATAATGTCGAGGATGATAAGGTCCGGCTGTTCCGTTTGGGCGGCTTCCAGCCCTTCCGCGCCACTGATGGCCGTTTTTACGGTGTAGCCTTCGGCCTCAAGCAGGCTCTTGCAGAAAAACAGAATATCCGGATCGTCATCTATCACCAATACTTTCTTGCTCGCCATCTTATGCTTCTCCACGGTTCGCGTCATTGGTGCGCATTTCGTCATCGCCCCTTATGTTACATGTTTGCCCCGTCCATGTCCACTTTGGCGTCGTGCAGGCGCACGGTAAAGGTGCTGCCCTCGTCAGGCGCGCTCTGCACGGAAGCATCGCCGTTGTATATGGTGGCCACTTTTTTCACAATGGCCAAGCCCAGCCCGCTGCCGAGTATTCCAAAGGTTTTGTCATTCTTGACACGTGAAAAGGACTCGAACAGCTGCGCCCGCTCTTCTTCGGTCATGCCGATGCCTGTGTCAGAGACTGCGATAACAACACAATCCCCTTCACGTTCACATTGGACAGTAACCTTTCCATTGTCCTTGTTGTATTTTACCGCATTTGAGATGAGGTTGTTGAACACCATCTCAATCTCTCCGGGATCGCCGCGCAACACGAGAGCAGGGTCACACGAAACACTTATGGAAATGTTACGCGCCTCGGCTTCGGGCAGCATGGTGTTCTTGGCCAGATCTGCAATGGCGGCGACGGGCACATCCGTTATTTCGCGTTTCTTCTTGCCGGATTCAATACGGGTGAGGTCAAGCAAGTCAATGATAAGCTTCCGCATATATTGCGCACGGGTGCGGCAGCGGCGCATCATTTCTTCATACACGGCGGGATTATCGCCCGCCGTGCGGTCTATGACCGTGTCCAAGTATCCTTCAATGGCATTGAGCGGCGCTTTTAGCTCATGGGCCAGCACAGACAGAAACTGGAACCGCACCTGCCGTTGTTCCGCCGCCAGGGCCCGCGCCTGCTTGGCCGTTACAATGTGACGGGACGCTTTTTGCAGGACATGCTCAAGTTCTTCGGGCGTGAACGGTTTTGCCAGAAAATCGTAGGCGCCGCTTTTGGTGGCCCGCACCGCGGTTTCAATGGAAGCGTAGGCGGTAATCATAATCACAAGCGTTTCCGACATCTTCGGGCCGACGCGTTCAAGCAAATCCAGGCCGCTCATGCCCGGCAGTTTAAGGTCCAGCAGCAATATCTCCGGGGCGCCCGCTTCGATAATTTCGAGCGCTTCCTCGGCAGAGCCTGCCTCCTCGAAACCAAATGTCACGGTTTCTTCAATGTCGGCGATGGGAAACTCAAGCAGCTCAAGGGTACGCTCAATCGCTGTGCGGATATGCGGCTCGTCGTCTACCACCAATGTGCGCAACCGCTGCATGGCTATCCCTTCAGCAGTCGGGCGATGGTGCGCTGCAGTTGTTCAAAACGCACCGGCTTGTCCAGCAGTGCATCCGCTTTGATCCATGAGCGCTCTTCCTTGGTGGTGGCGTCAAAATCAAGGCCGGTTTCACGGGTAACGGAGGTAACCATGATCACGGGAATGGTGGGATCCTTCTTCTTGATCTTGTAGCAGAGCGTGAATCCCATGTCCGCCTTTTCCATCATAAGGTCCACCACGGCGACATCAGGGCGGTTTTCGGCAAGCAACGCCACCGCCTTCTTGCCGTCGTGCGCGTCCAAGACGTCATAGCCTGCCGCCTCGAACTGTGCCTTTAACTGGAAGAGGAAGTCTTTGTCGTCGTCCACCAGTAGAATACTTCGTTTTCCGTCTGTTTGTTCCATAGCACTTGTCATCCTGATTTCGGTTTTGCATGTCGGGCACACCGACCGCATGTTACAGCCTATCACGCTTGTTCATATCTTGGCAACGTCACACAGAAAGTTGTACCTGTGGGCCCTGCATCGGGGTCGCAATTACTTGTAAAACGAATGTCGCCGCTGTGCATCTTTACAATGCCGTAGGTAATGGAAAGGCCCAGACCGGTACCCTTCCCAATGCTCTTGGTTGTAAAGAACGGCTCAAAGATATTCTTGCCAACGTCCTCGGGGATGCCGGGGCCCGTATCCTCAACCGCTATATCAATGCGGTCGGCTTTGTCGGAGAGATGCACCGTAACCGCGCCGCCCTCTGGCATGACATCATACGCGTTGGTAAGCAGGTTGCCGACCACCTGTGTAATTTGATCGCGGTCCACGTCGGCCATGACATCCTGCATTTTATTGTCCAGTGTTACGCTTACATGCTCGGGCGGCGGGTAGCCCTTCAGGCAGGAGTTTATGAGGTCGGGTATGTTGGCGGACTGCCGCAACACCTTGTTTTGGCGGGCAAAATGGAGCAGCCCTGCCACGATCTTTTTGCATCGGTCGGCTTGCTCAGCAATGGTATGCAAATCCTGTCCCATACGTTCGGCATCACCAATCTCACGCCGAAGCAAATGGGTATACATCAACACCACGCCCAGGGGATTGTTCAGTTCATGGGCAATGCCCGCGGCAAGCTGGCCCATGCTGGCCAAGCGTTCGGAATGCATCAATGCCTGCTGTGTTTGCGCCAGTTCCTTATTCGACAACGCCAGATTGCCTACGGCGTTCTTCAATTCTTCGATGGTATAAGGCAGGCACATCTCTGATTCGGCCAGTTCCTTGCAAATGGCAATGGCATGATCACGACAAGTGTCGTATCCACACGCGCCGCAATTAAGAAAATCTTCCGGTTTGGTTTTTTTCATGCTGCGCAACGCACGTTCGATATCTTCTTCCGACGGCGGGGCAAAACGTTGGTCATGGGGCTGGAAACTGCGTGTGAGGTCCAATTCTTTAAACCGTTCGATATCTGCCTGCCATGCGTCCTTATCCGTGTCCGCTGCGCGCGTACGTGCATAGCGACTCACCAAACTGCGCCTGCGGAACAGCGGCGCCTCGTTGCCGATGCCGGGGCCTGAAATACAGCCTTCACAGGCCAAAACTTCCAGCAGAGAAACGTCCACATCGGATGATTGAAACTCGCGTATGGCGCCCACAAACGGCTCGCGCCCGTCTGCCGCCACGATTTCTCCCGACATAAGGTCTTCGGGCAGATTCGCCGCCTGCAACATGCCGCCGCTGATGGGAAAAAGCATGCCATGCCCGGCGTATGGCGGGTCAAAATCCGAAGGCACACTTTTTTCCGGCGAGATGGAGTGCTGATACAACAGTTGACGCAATTCCGAAAACGCAAGGGTGGCGCTGATGTCCCGCGGCATTATATCGCTGAGCATCTCACTTTTTTTCGCAATGCACGGCCCCACAAATACACACCGGACATCGGGCCCATGCAGCTCATGAACCACCCGCGACATGGCAATCATGGGCGACACAATCGGGGCGAGATTGGGCACCAGATCCGGGTGATATCGTTCAACATACGCAAATATGGCGGGGCATGTGGTGGCGATGTAACGTTTTCCGGGGTTCTTTTCGAGGAGCTGCTTGTATTGCAGCGCCACCAGGTCCGCGCCAAAAGCGACCTCAAAAACATAATCAAACCCCAAGGCACGCAACATGCCCACGAACTCATGATAATCACATTCGGCGAACTCCGCCGGAAAACTGGGCGCCACCAACGCCGCCACAGGCGCATCGCCTTGCAACAGCATACGTGCGTTTGCCGTGCAGTCGCGAACCTGTTTGGCGTTTTGGCTGCACACCCGCACACAGTTGCCACAGCCAATGCACCGTTCCGGCAGCACTTCCGCCTGCCCTTCGCTGATGCGGATGGCTTTGGCCGGACATTCACGCACACAGGTAAAACACACGCGACAGCGTTCCCTGACCGTGTTTACGACGGGTATGGTGTTATAGTTCCTGATGCTTTTCATGGTCTTCGTTTAACTGTGATTCAGCCGGCTTGTGTACGGTATCCAAGCAGTTGCCCTCGGGGCCTCTGCTGCTACAACAACACCTCGCGCTGCGTGTAATGGGTATGCAGCAGGTGATGGCTCTTATCGCTGAGGGGAGAACCCAAATACTCTTCGTAAAGCCGTTGCACCGCCTCATTCTTATGTGACGTCCGCGTTTCCGCCGAAGCGTCCAGGGCATACAGTGCTTTCATGCGCTGTGTCACCGCCTGTTTGTTGGTGCTGAGCGGTTGTCCACCGCCTGCAATACACCCGCCGGGGCATGTCATGATTTCAATAAAATGCAGGTCATCGCGACCGGCACGTATCTGGTCCAACAGTGCGGCAGCATTCTTGAGGCCGCTGGCAACCGCCACGCCCACCTCAAGATCGCCTATCTTGACGTGCGCTTCCTTGCATCCTTCCAGACCGCGCACAGCCGTAACATTCAGGTCTTCAAGTTCGCTGCCGGTAAGCAGAAAATACGCGCTGCGCAACGCCGCTTCCATGACACCGCCCGAAGCGCCGAAAATCTTGCCTGCGGTGGTGCGCTCGCCAAAGGGGGTGTCCGCCCCTTCAGGTTGCAGCGCGAGCATGTCCAGGCCGCGCATACGGATTAACCGGGCCAGTTCACGTGTTGTAAGCACCACATCCACGTCGGGATACCCGTCCCGTGTCATTTCGTGGCGGCCTGCCTCGAATTTTTTGGCCGTACAGGGCATAATGGAAACGCTGAAGATTTTCGCCGGGTCAATGTTCTCACGCTCGGCAAAGAAACTTTTGATAATGGCGCCCATCATCTGCTGCGGACTCTTGCAACTGGAAATATTGTCCAGAAAATCGGGGTAACGCTGTTCGGCAAACTTGATCCAGCCGGGCGAACAACTGGTGAGCATGGGCAGCTTCCCGCCGTTCTTGATCCGCTCCACCAATTCCGAGCCTTCTTCCATGATGGTAAGGTCGGCGGTAAATGACGTGTCAAACACGCGGTCAAAACCCAAGCGGCGCAATGCGGCAACCATCATGCCGTCGCAATCGGCGCCCGCGGGCAAGCCAAACTCTTCGCCAATGGTGACGGAGACACTCGGCGCATGCTGCGCGACCACGGTGATGTCAGGGTCATTTATGGCGTCAATTACGGATTTAAGACTGTCGTGTTCATGCAGTGCGCCCGTCGGACAGACCACAATACACTGACCACAGTTGATACAGCTCGAAAGATTCAAGCCCTCATCAAAGGCCGTGCCGATATGGGACTGGCTGCCGCGGTCAATAAAGTCTATGGCGGAAACGTCCTGTACTTCTTCGCACACGCGCACACACTTGCCGCACAGGATGCATTTTTCCGGATCACGAATCACCGACGGACTGGACACATCTTCCTTGTATTCGTTGCGGGCGCCGGTATAGCGACGACGGCGCACACCCAAATCCGCCGCAAGGTTCTGCAACATGCAGTTGTTGTTGCGAATGCAATACAGGCAATCATCGGGATGGTTGGCGAGCAGCAGTTCCACGATTGTCTTGCGGGCCAACAGCACACGCGCCGAATGGGTTTGAATGTTCATGCCTTCGCGAACGGGAAACGAACAGGCAGGCGTGAGGCTGGGCATGCCCTCCACTTCAACCACACAGATACGGCAGGCGCCGGAAGGCGAAAGCCCCTCCATGTGACACAGGGTGGGTATGGTAATGCCGATTAGCTGGGCCGCTTCGTAAATGGTGCTCCCTTCGGGCGCTTCACAAGGTCTGTTGTCTATGTTTATTGCTACCATGGGTATGTAACTCCTTGTTCTGTCACGGTTGTTGTGAACAGGGTTGTCGTATTTTAAGCGGTCACCTCGAATTCATCGTCGAACTCGCACAGCACCACCGCGTCTTTCGGGCACACGGATACGCACGAGCCACACCCGATGCATTTGTCTACAATGATGTAATGGGCCTGCTTTGATTCGCCAATGATGGCGTCCGTCGGGCACCGCCTTGCACACAATGTACAACCGATGCACTTGTCATGGTCTATGGTGAAATAACGCAACTCCTGACACACGCCCGCCGGGCAGCGTCGTTCGTAAATATGCGTTTCATACTCGTCCCGGAACCAGCGCAGCGTGCTTAACACCGGGTTGGGCGCGGTCTGGCCCAAACCGCACAGGCTGGTGTCCTTAATGACCTTTGCAAGGCGTTCCATATACATAATGCCTTGAAAGCGCTCCAAGGTGGCGAGTTCGGTTTCGTGACGGTAGCCGCGGGTAATCCGCTTGAGAATCTCAAGCATGCGACGGGTGCCTTCACGACAGGGGATGCACTTGCCACAGCTCTCGCGCTGGATGAAGTCCATAAAGAACTTGGCTACGTCCACCATGCATGTTTCTTCGTCCATGACGACCATGCCGCCCGACCCCATGATGGCGCCCACCTGCTTCAACGAATCGTAGTCCACCTCAATATCCAAATGCTCGGTGGGAATGCAGCCGCCGGAGGGCCCGCCCATTTGTACCGCCTTAAATTGACGGTCTTGGGGGATGCCGCCGCCAATATCAAAAATGATTTCCCGAATGGTGGTGCCCATGGCGACCTCAACCAATCCGGTGCGAGCAACTTTTCCGGACAAAGCGAATACTTTGGTGCCCTTGCTGTTTTCCGTGCCGATGGCGGCAAACGCCTCCGCCCCCATGGCCAACACAGGCGGCACGTTTGCAAGGGTTTCCACGTTGTTGATAACCGTGGGCTTGTCGAAAGCGCCTTTCACCGCAGGGAACGGCGGTCTGGGGCGGGGCATGCCGCGCTTGCCTTCCACGCTATGGATGAGCGCTGTTTCTTCGCCGCATACAAATGCGCCTGCGCCCATCTTCAAAACAATGTCAAGGTTGTAGCCCGTGCCCAATATATTCTCGCCGAGCAAGCCCGCCGCGTGTGCCTGCGCAAAGGCCGTCTTCAGCCGTGCAATGGCCAGCGGATATTCCGCACGAATATAGACGTAGGCTTTGGAGGCGCCAATGGCGTACGCGGCGATGATCATGCCTTCCACGAGCCGGTGCGGCGCGCCTTCGATAATGGCACGGTCCATGAACGCGCCCGGATCGCCTTCGTCCGCGTTGCAGATTAGATATTTCTGATCGGACTTTGCGGCGAGTGCAAATTTCCACTTGCTGCCGGCAGGAAAGCCGCCGCCGCCGCGACCGCGCAGGCCGCTCGCCTCCACTGCATTGCAGATCGCTTCGGGCGCCATGTCGCGCAATGTTCGTGCGAGAGTCTGGTAACCGCCGTGCGCAATGTATTCGTCCATGCTGGAGGGGTCTATCTCGCCACACTGAGCCAGCACAAACCGCGTCTGCCGGGCGAAAAAAGGATGCTCTTTCAACGTGGGCACCCCATCCCACGGCTTGCGCGCGGAATCGCCGTCAAACTGGCCCAACGCCATTTCTTCAGGGATGACGCCGTCAAAGACAGAAGCCAGCAGGTCCGGCGCTTTCTTGCCGGTTACATTCATAAAAGATACGCGTGCGCGATCGGGCAACTGGACATCCATGATGGGTTCGGCGCTGCACAGGCCGATGCATCCCACTTCGACAATGTCACAATCCGTGTCGCTGCTGCTGCACCAGTCCCGTATGGCTGCGAGTGTTTTCGCAGCGCCCGCGCCAAGGCCGCAGGTGCCAGTGCCGATAAATATCGTCGGTTTGCTGACATTCTCGCGGCGTAACATGGCCAGCTTTTCTGTCAATGCCTCTTCCTGTGCCGTGCTGTCCGTGCTCGCAAGCCACGCTTCTAATTCTTCCGGCGCAAACACGCTCGTTGCGTCCGGGCAGCCGCAATTGCATGCCGGTTGAGTTGTGCTAGTCATTGGATTTTGCCTCTTTTTTGAGGGCCTTGAAGACCCGGTCCAGTTTTGCTGTAGTCATATCCGCATGGAACTCGTCATTTATCTTGATGACCGGCGCCAAACCGCATGCGCCGATACACGCCACCACTTCCAACGAGAACAGACCGTCGGCCGTGGTGACGCCGGGCTCGAGTTTAAGTATCTGCCGGATGTCATCCAGCACCCCTTGCGACCCCTTAACATGACACGCCGTACCACGGCAAACCTGCACATGGTATTTGCCAAGCGCCTGGAAACGAAACTGGTTGTAGAAAGTCGCCACCCCGTATATCTTGCTGACGGGCAAATTCAGATGGGCGCCCACCTCTTTGATGGTTTCCAATGACAGGTATCCCATCGTGTCCTGAATGTCTTGCAAAATTGGAATGAGCGCATCCCGACCGGCGCCCGGGTGCCGGGCAAAAATCTCCGCCAACACTGGGGCAGTGCCCGTCTCGGCTACTGTAGTCATTCGATTATCTCCTTGATCTTGGGCATCAAAACACGCTATGTCGCGCAGGAATTTATCGCCCATGCGACATCACAAACTATAACACGCCCTATATGCAAACATTTCCTAAAAACATCCTTGCAGTGCTTCACAGACTATGATACACAATGAAACGTGTGTATGCAAGCTGCGACTTTCCATAATAACGCCTACCTACTGTTAAGTATACCGGCCGGTCGGCATTCATATCATAGGAAGATCATCCGTATCGCTACCAATAAAACGCAAATAACCATAATAAACAAGACAGCAAGGAAACATCAGTGCTGATCTCATTGTATGGGAACGCACCGATCTGCGAGCAACTTGTTTTACCAACTCTTCGGTTGCGCACGTATTTCTTACACCATCGCAGGCGGTGTATTCAGATGCGCAATGAATAACGCAGCACGCTGCGCGGGCCACGGGCCAGCTACAACGGCCGGGCGCGATACTGTTATTCCACCCCTGCCGACAACGTGCGGTGCGGGATGATGCGCACTTCCTCTTTCAGTTCAACGCCAAACTGTTCGCGCACTTTATCTTTTGCGAGGGTGATAAGGTACAGTACATCGTCAAAGGATGCCGTGTCCTCGTTCATAATAAAGTTGGCGTGTTTATCGCTGATACAGGCGCCGTTGTGGCGCGTGCCTTTGAGTCCGACGGCCTCAATGAGCCTTCCGGCATGGTCGTTTGGCGGGTTCTTGAACACACTGCCGCAACACCAGCCTTCCGGCTGCGTCGTTTTGCGCCGCTGCATATAATGGTGATAGGTGTCCGCTTCGTTGTGTTCGGAGCGTACACAGGCCAATGTGGCATCCACAATGACCTCGTTTTCCTTGCAAAAGGACTGCCCGCGATAACCGTATGCATCGGGGGTAACGGATACTGTTTCGAAACGGCCGCCGCGCAATAGCGACACCGTTTCGGTCAGTTCACAGATACTGCCATTTGCCGTGCCCGCGTTCATATATACGGCGCCGCCCACCGTGCCCGGGATGCCGGTAAGTGCGCCAACACCGTGATAATTATTTGGGAGCAACAGTTGTCGCACCACGTCGCTGAGCATCATGCCTGCGCCGACCGTGTAACGATGGTTGCCAAGGGGTTGCATCGTTTGCAGTTTGGTGGTGAACAATACGCATCCGGGATATCCCTGATCATCAATCAATACATTTGTGCCGCCGCCCAACACAATAAACGGCGTGTTGGTCTCCATGAGCCAGTGATACGCTTCTTTCATTGCGCTGGTGGTGGGGGGAAAAAGCGCCCATGCTGCCGGGCCGCCGATACGGTAGCGCGTGTGCGGCGCGAGGGGGTGGTTCTTTTGGGCGAACGCGAACGGAACGTTATCCATAACCCATGTTTCCCTGTGCTGTCCGTTGGTTTCGGCGGGTGCGCACGAACCGCTTCCTCTTTGTCACGTGTTTTTTGGCAACAAGCTGCGCTTCACCGCTGAAACAATTTTGCCGGCACATTGTTCCCATGTGCAATCCATCACCAGCGTGCGACCCATCTTTTGCCGTTTCTTGCGCTCATCAGCGGTTTCATCCATCATACGCCGCATGACTTGCAGCAACGACACCGGGTTGTCCGCTTCGCAATAGAACGGCGTTGTGCCGGCCATTTCGAAGTTGGCCCCGGATTTTGACGTGATAAGCTGCGCACCGGCGCGCAATGCCTGCAATGCGAGCATGCCGCTGCCATCGCCCTGTGCCGGGTAAAGCACTGCCTCGGCGTGCTGCAACAGCGCCGCGGCCAACGCATCAGGACACTGTTCAATGCGAATGACGGGCAGTCCCCACGATTTGGGTTCATTCGGATGAATGGGACCAACCACCACCAATGTCGGCGGAAACAACGCCGGGTTGCGTCGCAACGCTTCGGTGACCGTCTTAATGTTCTGCCAGGTGTACCGGTTCATCGGAAAGAGCACGTAAGGGCCGTCAATGATGGAGGGGCGCGGTTGTGAAAACACCTCATCCACACCCGCCCGCGCAAGCACGGTTTTCTCAAGCCCCACTTCCACCTGCGTGGCACAGAGTTTTTGCACATACGCGCTGGGGCACAGGAAAAGCCGTGCATCCGCACAGTTGCGTTTCACCGCACGCGGCAGTGCCGGATGCAGTTTCTTTTTGGCCGATACAGCGCCGCTTTGCAGCATCATGTCCAGCGTGAACACCACTTTCGGCAGACTGGTGCGCACCGGCGGCGCATCCACCGTGGTCAGCAACACGTCGGCCTTGTGCATTTCGAGGGCTTGTTCAAGGGAAGGCGCATCCCCGGAGGCGGAACGCAACAGACCGGCCCGCTTCTGGATCACCTCTGTGGGCACATGGTCGCACAGGGCTTCCGTCTGCTGTTCCGAAAACCAAATGAACCGGGTGTCCTTATTGACATTTCGCAACACACGCAGCGCCCGGCGGAAATACGCGATTTCAAGCGCGTCATGTACGGTTTCGCCGCCGCCGACGCGGTCTGATTGCTGCGGTATATAGATTCCAGCCAACATACTTGTTATAGCTACTCTACGTTATGGCGTACGGCAACCGGGCGGCATGTTTAATCCACATATCCCAGCCCTTGAAGTCGGGCCCGGATTTGCGCCTCTTCCTCCGGACTTAAATCACAAGCGTCTGTATTTGCCCAACCGCGCACACATAATTCATCAATGATTTTTTCCACGGCAAAGCCGGGCGTATCATGCGCACCCAGTGTGTATTCAAATACAGTATCGCTCTCGACAGACTCGACATCCGAAACCGCATGCACTGTTATGGTGACATTCTTCTCCAGTTCGTCGAGGCGCTCCCGCAGCAAAGCGGCGGTTGCGTCCGCGATGTCACCGGTTATTATAACCTTGTGTGCCCCTGTATCCATAACAAGTATCCGTTACGCTTGTTGTGTGGCCCAGTCAATAAGAATCCGGGCTACTTCCGGGCGTGTAAACTCCGGCGGCGGCGCCTCTCCGTTGGAGAGCATCTCGCGCACCTTGGTGCCGCTGAGGAAAATGTGGTCCTCGTTCGTGCCGGGGCATGTTTTTTTGGTGGCCATCTCGTTCGTGCGTTTCGAGAAAAAGGCGTGCTCAAAAAACAGCGGCGTAATCCCCAGCGCCACCGGATCAATTTCATCAAAAATGTAGTGCGCGTCATAGCTGCCGTAAAAATTGCCCACACCGGCGTGGTCGCGCCCGACAATAAAATGCGTGCATCCGTAATTCTTGCGGACAATGGCGTGCATAACCGCTTCTCGCGGTCCTGCATAGCGCATGTTCACGGGCATGATGGAAAGCATTACATGGTCCGCCGGATAGTAGTTTTCCAAGAGGGCATGATAACACTGCATGCGCACATCGCCGGGGATGTCGTCGCTTTTGGTGGTGCCCATGAGCGGATGAATAAGCAGGCCGTCACACATCTCCAACGCACATTTGGTAAGGTATTCATGGGCACGGTGAATGGGATTGCGCGTCTGAAACGCCACAATGCGTCGCCACCCGCGCTCCTCAAAGGCCGCTCGGGTCTGCACCGGCGTCAAGTTATAGTCCTGGTGCTCAACGCACCGTTCCGCAAGCACATTGATGGGTCCCGCCAAATAAACATCACCCCGCGACAAGGAGTAGGCGACCCCCGGGTGGCCGGTATCCGTAGTGCGGTAAACCTTTTCGACGAGGCGCTGCTGGTCCAGCTGAAACTTCTCTTCCACCTGCATGATTGCCACCGTGTCGCCGCGCTCATCGTCAATGGCAATTTTGTCGCCCACCTCCACAGAAGCCACCGCATTGGCCTGCATCGGCAACAAGATGGGGATTGTCCACGGGATGCCCGGGCGCAGTTCCATATTTTCCAGCACGCGTTCCGTTTCTTCCGCGCCCATGAAACCCGTCAGCGGACTAAACAATCCCTTGGCAATACCGTCAATATCAAAGGCGGCATAGGCGTCCACCTCAATATGAGGCAGCGTCTTGGCTGTTTCCAACAGGGCTTCACGTGCGCCCTCCGGCGCGAAGCGATTGACAAGTCCCCCGCCATGCGGTGTAATAGACATGGTATAATTTCCTTTCAATACCGAATGTAAAGTAAACAGATACGGATTTGGCATATACATGCCGAAGAGAGGATCACACAACAACAGGGCAAGTATACCAAACACATCGCCGTCGCTCAAAAAATCGCCGCGAACGTTTGTTTTCCAAGTCGCATACCTGTTACTATTTCCTTGCGATGGCGTTGCGGTTTGGTAAAGCAATGCTGTGCGCATCAACGTATAAATTGTTCAAGAAGCGGGAGAGATTTTGTCATGCGGAATGTAATCCGTTTACTGCCTTTGTTTGTGTTGCTTGTGGCAGGCTTTGCCGAAGCACAGTGGACATGGACGCCGCAGACCGGTCGTTTTGTTAATGTGAGGCGCATGCCGAAAGAGACGGCCGAATTACAACTGGAACACGCGCGCAGTCTGATGCTCGCCGGGGATTACCGGCAGGCGTTGCGCGAAACGGAAAAGTTTGTTGAGTATTACGGAAACGATCCGCTTGCGGACGAAAACCTCTTTTTGCGCGGCGAAATACAGATGGCACAGGGCAGATTGTTGCCTGCCGCACAAACATTTCAACAACTGATTGCAGCGCACCCAGACACAGACCGCTATCACGATGCCATTGCCTTGCAATACGAGATAGGCGACAAGTTTTACGACCGCGGCATGCGTCGCGCGGAGCAACGGTTCCGTTTGTTCCGGAAGCGCCCGTTCCGCCGTGCGGCGGAAGTGTACACCATGGTGGTGGACAACCAGCCTTTTGCTCCCGAGGCCGCCGAAGCGCAATACAAGATAGGGCTGAGTCATTTTGCCCGCAACCAGTATCTGGATGCCGCGTTTGAATACCGCCGCGTCATTGAAGATTATGCCGATTCAGAATGGGTCAACGATGCGTCGCACGGGTTGGCGCTTTCCTATTTCAGGTCATCGCTGCCGCCGGAATACGATCAGACCCCCAGCGAACTGACTGTGATTGCCATAGACGATTTTGTGGGGCGTTTTCCGGACGATGAGCGCGTCGAAGAACTCACCGGCAAACGCGAGGAGATGCGGGAATCCATTGCACAGCAGCATCTCGACGTTGCGCGGTTTTACGAGCGCCGCCGCGAGTTTTCAGCGGCCAAAATCTATTACGAGATGTTGGTGCAGGAGTACGCGGATACAAGCGCGTCCGAAGCGGCCGCCGCATGGCTCGCCGACAATGACAGCGTACAGCATGTGGGCGACAAATACGCACAAGGCATTCGGTCTGCCTTATGACTGTGATGGCCCGATATGGCCTGTCCCGAAGTTGCGGACTGCTGTTGCTGGGCGCCCTTGGCGCGATGCTGCCCCTCGCAGGGTGCGGCTACACAACACAAAGCTCGCTCGATCCGATGTATCAGAGCATCGCCGTCTCTCCTTTTTATGACAAGAGCCCCCATTATGATTTGCAGGCGCCGCTGACCAATGCCCTGACGCGGAAGTTCTTGACGGACAAGCGCCTGAAAGTGGTGGCGCCCGACGAGGCCGACTTGCTGCTGGAAGGCGTTGTGCTTGATGTTAACCGACGGGGGCTCACCACCGATCGCGATGAAGTAACGCAGTCCTTGTTGGTTGTGACGGCTTCCGTGCGGCTTACCGACCTGAAGACAGGCGCCGTCTTATGGCAGGAACCGGTGGTTGCGGGCGAGACATCCTTTTATACCCGTGCTGCGGGCGCATCGTCCGACCGGCTGCGGGGAAATGCGGAGGTGTATTTGGCCACGGTCCGTTCCTTCGCATCTGAGGAAGAGAACCGCGCCGCCTCGGAAGCGCTCGAACAATTGGCGTCGGACATCTTCTTTCGGGTCGTGGAGCCGTGGTAAATGGCTGTTAACGTACAGCGTTTTATTCAAAACATCGGCAAAGATGCGCCGCCGCCCATTATTCTGTTTACCGGCGGCAAAGCGCCCTTTGGCAAGGAAGCGTTTGAACCTTATCTGGCGGATGTGGCCATTGACAAGATGATTGCCGCCCATGTCGAACCCGATACGCGCGACCTTGCGCTGACAATCGCCTACGCCGATGAAACGGAGCCCGGCGAACTGGCGGAGGATGCGCGCACACTGCCGTTCCTTGTGGAGAAACGGGTCATCCTGTTGCGCAACGCCGATGTCTTTGCAAACATAAGCAAAGAAAAAATGAAGACGGTGGCGCCCCTGCTCGACTGTTTGGAATCGCCCTCGGAAACAACGGTGCTCATGATGGTGGCGCCCGGTGCGGATCGGCGCAAGCGTTTCTTTAAGCTCTGTGAAAAGAATGGGGTGGTTGTGGAATGCCCGCAGTTGGACGACCGTGCGCTGGGAACGTGGATTCGCGATCAGGTCGCCGAACGCAACCTATCCATTTCATCCGGGGCGGTGGCGGCCCTGATAGACCGGGTCGGCGGACGGCTGGCGGACATGTTGAATGCCATCAATCTGGTTGTAAACTTTGCCTCCGGCACATCTGTTACGGAGGCGGACGTGGAGAGCGCCTGTGCCGATGTGGCGGAAGCGACCGTGTGGGCGCTGACCGATGCCATTGCCCAGTCGAATACCAAGGACGCTTTGGAGGCGCTCCATGAATTGCTTGCCATGAACAAGAGTTTTGAAGAACTCATGGTGATGATCAATTGGTTGCTGGAGACCGCCTACCGCACCCATCCGGATACACTGCCTGCGCCGCCAAAACCGTTTGTGAAGGATAAAGTAATGCCGCTGGCGCAGAAGTTTGGCGTTTCGGACTTGAAAGCCGCCCTTGCCTTGTGTACCCGAACGCATTTTTCGTTGCGCACCACCGGCGCTGACCAGCACCTATTGTTGGAGATACTCGTAGTGAAGCTTGCCGCGCCACGGGGTGGTTCACGGAAACGGGTCAGGCGCCATACGCGTACGGGATAACGGGGCCATTGCGGAACAGGCGGCGAAAATGGCGGTCTTTTTTCGGTTGCGCTTGCATCCTGCCGTGACAATGCAGTAGATTTACTGCTGCAACATGTGCGGTACGGTGAAGACAATATAATTCAACGATGGTAACAGTGGTGATTACGTGCGTAGAAAACTTGGTTGCATATTTCTCCTTTGTGTCTTTTTGACATTTTCCGGTATCACTCACGCGGAACGGCTCTATTTCTCCGTAAGCGTGCAGGCAGACGTAATAACGGCGTCCGCACGGGTGCGTTATGCCGGGGACAGGCCGTATATTTCGCTCGGCGACCTGCTGGGCGACGTGGGCGGCGCGGTCAATGTAACGCCTGAACGGTTATTGGCCAATTACGCAGGTGTTACGGCGGCGCTTCACGACAATGGCGTCGCCGTGGCCGCGCCGGGCGTCACGTTTTCGCTCATTTATCCCGCCCGCGCCCAAAACGGGGACGTGTTCATCTCCCGCGCCGATGTCACCGACTTCTTCGCCCATGCCTTCGACACCCGGGTTGTGGAGGCGGAGCAGGCGCGACCGTTGCCCGAGCTGACGCCCATTGTACCGCCCGCCGATCCGCTTACTGACGAAGACCCCGAACTGCCGTTGGACATACCTGACCCGCCGGAGGAAGTGGCGCCTGATGTGGTTGAACCGGAGTTGCAGCCTATTGACCCGGAAGCAGAAGTTGAACCTGAACCCGAGCCTGAGACGCCGCCGGAACCGGCGGCGCCCACACCTGCGACGCCGGGGGTTTTTAATGTCATTATGCTTGATCCCGGTCACGGCGGCCAGGATATTGGCAGTGCCATGGACGACACCTTTCGCGAGAAAGAGTTTACCCTCGACATGGCGGTGCGCATGCAGCGTATGCTTGCTGAAAACACGGAAATGAATATCTCCCTGACACGGGAAGAAGACAAAGATTTGTCCCAAAGCATGCGCGCCACCGCCGCCAATACGGCGCGCGCCGAATTATTGATCAGTATTCACGCGGCGTATGCCCCGTCCCCCAATGCCGCGGGCGTTACGCTGTTTACGGACCAGCCGCCCCCGGTCAGGAGCGGCATGTCGCAGGAGGCCCGGCGGGATCTGGATGACCGCCGCATCCGGGGCGAACAGGCCGCCACCGTCGCCTACCACATCGCCCAACATATCGCCGACGAGAACGCATTAGGCACTGTTACCGTGCGCGCAGCGCCGTTACTGTTACAACGCCATGCCGATATGCCGTGCATTGTGATGGAGGTGGGCTACTTCAGCAATCCTGAAACGGCGCCGGCATGGACGGAAGAAGAATACCGGGAACAGGCAGCAACAACATTGACGCTTGCTATTGCAGATGCGCTGCATGCGATGGCTGAGGAGTCCCAGTGAGTAAGCGCCGGGCGCTTCTATTGCCGTTCATACCGGTGTACGCGTGCACATGTAATTGAATAAATTGGACATGGAGAATAATGGACCAAGCCAAGAAAAAATCCATCATCAAGCAGTTGCTGCTCACCCTATGGGCAATGGGTACGCTCGTGCTGTGTTTTGTGCTTGTACTGTTGGTATACGAGATGCTGCAAAGCGGCCAGGATCCGCTCACGGCGTTCACGCCGGAATCGGAAGACTGGCCTGAAGCGCACGACATGGAGTCGTGGCGTCTTGGACCACAGGGAACCCGTGACATTGCCTTGTATTTTGTTGACAACAGCGGCCACTGGCTGGCGCCGGAGAATGCGTCTGTTGCCTACAGCGGGCGTACCGTGGAAAATTGCCGTGCAGCACTGGAACGTCTATTGGCGGGGCCTGCCGGCGATAACCTCTTCCCCTTGCTACCCGAACAAACACGGCTGCGCGCCCTCTATTTGCGAGACGACGGCGAGTTGATTGTTGATATTTCCTCAGAAGCGTTGGGCTCCCAACAACGCCCCAAGAGCGCCGAAATGGAGGCGCTCATGGCCTATGGCATTGTCAATACCCTTGCCCAGCCTGCATTGCAGGGTGAGGATGAGCGGGCGGTAGGCACGGTGCGTTTTCTTTTCGACGGCGCGACGCCGCAGGACGCCTTCCCCGCGCATATAGATTTGACAGCGCCCCTGGTGCCGGACAGACGCTGGATACAGACGAGGTCGGAATGAACAGGCCGTCATCACACGGCGCCATTGGCGTGTTCGATTCCGGGGTGGGCGGCCTGACTGTCTGCCGCAGAATCGCGGAAACGCTGCCCGCCGAATCCATCGTATACCTCGGCGATACGGCGCGTGTGCCATACGGCTCCAAATCGGCAAATACGGTGATTCGGTACGCCACAGCCTGTGCGCAGTTGCTCAGCCGCCGCAATATTAAACTGCTGGTGGTGGCCTGCAACACCGCCTCCGCCTTTGCGCTGGAAACCCTTCAACAGCAACTGCCCATCCCGGTGTTGGGCGTTGTGACGCCCGGCGCACTCGCCGCGTGTAATTGCAGCACTTCCGGCCGCATCGGCGTCATAGGAACGCGGGGCGTTATAGAAAGCGGCGTTTATGAAGCGACCATCCGGCGGTTGTGGCCTGATGCGCAGGTATTCGGCAAGGCGTGTCCACTGTTTGTGCCCTTCGCGGAAGAGGGCTGGACAGAGGGGCCGATAATCAAGGACGTGGTGCGCACTTATCTGGACGCGCTGCTTCAGGCCGACATTGACACGCTGGTGTTGGGCTGCACCCATTATCCACTGTTGCGGCATGTGATCGCGGAAGTGGCCGGCAGTCATGTGCGATTGGTGGACAGCGCGGAAGAAACCGCACGGGATGTTGTTCGGGTTCTGGGCGAACATGACATGGTGCTTCCTGCGGATGAACAGGGTGCGCACACCTTTCTTGTTAGCGATTGCCCGGATGGGTTTATGGATCTTGGCGCTCAGTTCTTCGGGCGTCCGCTGGAACGGGTTGAATGGGTGGACGTGTGTGATGGTTAAGAAGCGGCAGGCACATAATGGTTCACTGAAGCGTACAGTCGGCGCCGGCGCGGACATATCCCGTTCCGGTCGTTCCCCGCAACGCCGCCAGTGTTGTAAGATAAGCGTCGTCCTTGTTCTGGTCTTGTTCCCGTTGGCGACCTCTTTTATGCCGCGTACCTTTGCCGCCTCCTCCCCCCTTTCGTTTGACGCCGTATGTCGTCAGGCCGTCACGCTTGTGCGCGAAGCCGCCGTGCGCGAAGGGGTGCCTGCAAGTATCATGGACATAGAATCCCTGCGACAGGCGGATACCCATACCATCACCCGATTTTCCGTCGTGGTGTCTCCGCCAACAACCGCCGAGGGGTTGTATCAGGCCATACAAACAAACACACGCCCCCATGGCTTCACCACGATTGCTGTGCCCACGTCAGAGAGACGAATAACTTTGAATGTAACGCACGGTGAAAAAACATGTGTGGAAGTCCTGCTGATCCTCGACGAGGCCCCGTCTTTGCCGTTTTGGGAAGAAGAACCCGTAACACCGGAGCCGGACGCAATCGAGATAGAACAGGACGATGATGCAGTTCCGCCCTTCGAAGAAGAAACCCCATTGATACCCCCGGAAGCAGCGGACCTGGAGGCCCTGCCCCCGGCGGAAGCGCCAATTATTCCTGACGATATGCCAGATGTGCCGCCGGAACCCGATCCTCTGGAACCAACGCCACCGTCCGAAGAAGCGGCGCCGCCTGTGGTTCCTGAAGCGCCGGTGGAGGATGTGCCGACGCTAATTCCAGACACGCCGGATGTCGAGCCGACGCCCGATGCGCCGGTGGAGGATGTACCGCCGCTGATTCCAGACACACCGGACGACGAGCCAATGCCCGAAGCGCCGGTGGATGACGTGCCGCCGGTTCCAGACACACCGGACGACGAGCCGATGCCCGAAGCGCCGGTGGATGACGTGCCGCCAGTTCCAGACACGCCGGATGTCGAGCCGACACCTGAAGCGCCGGTGGAGGATGTGCCGCCGCTGATGCCAGAAGATGCGGCAATGCCTATTCCTGACGAGAAAGCAACTGCGCATGAAGACACGGATCCTGATGTCCTCGTTGTGGATGTTGAGGAGTTAATCGCGTCGCCCGAAGGAGAGCCGGCGCCGATTGTTGACTTACGTCCGGGTAAAATTGCCATTATTCTGGATGATGGCGGTTATGGCGGAACGGTTACGCAGCGGACGCTGACACTCAGTAACAAGATTGCGCTGGCCATATTGCCGGACACGCCCTTTGCTGAGTCAACGGTGCGGCAGGCGGTGGCAAAGAAGTTTGACATCATGCTTCACATGCCGATGCAGACGAATAAGAACAACACTGCCCATGCTTTCCCCGGTGAAATAACACTGGATATGACGCAAGAGGAAATTCAGGAACGCACCCGAGAATGTATCGCACAGTTTCCGGACGCAATAGGCGTTAACAACCATACCGGTGCGGGCTTTACCATGGACGAGGAGCGCATGAAGTGGTTTCTGGAAGTGGTGAAAGATCATGAGTTGTTTTTTGTGGACAGCCGCACCACCTGGAAGTCGCGCGCCTACGATGTGGCTGCCTCAATGAAAATCCCCTGTGCGCGTCGCGACATCTTTTTGGACAACAGCAGTGACCCGGATGAAATACGCAAACACCTGTACAAGTTGATAGACCGGGCACGTGCACAGGGCAGTGCCATCGGCATAGGCCATTTCCGGCCCAACACCATCACGGTGTTAAAGGAAGAGCTGCCAAAACTTGAGAGCATAAATATAGAACTTGTGCGCATATCGGAGTTGGTTCGATGAGTATTATTGTCGGTATTGAGACGTCCTGTGATGAAACCGGCGTCTCCGTTGTGGAAAACGGAACGCGCGTGTTGTCGAACGTGGTGGCATCACAGATAGATGTACATCGCGTGTTTGGCGGCGTGGTGCCTGAAATTGCCTCGCGCATGCACACGGAGGTTATTAGCCAGCTGATGCAACAGGCCTTGAGCGATGCCGGATTGGAACCTACAAACAATACGGCGCCTGTGGACGCGATTGCCGCCACCTTTGGCCCGGGGTTAATGGGCTCGTTGCTTGTGGGGCTTAGTTTCGGGCGTGCGCTGGCCTGTGCATGGCAGATTCCCTTTCTCCCGGTACACCACATTGAAGGCCATCTTTTCAGCGCATTTCTTGGTGAGAGCAAACCTGAGTTTCCGTATCTCGCGTTGGTGGTAAGCGGCGGACACACCCAAATCATTCAATGTGACGCTCCCCATCAGTATCAGATTCTTGCATCCACCCGCGATGATGCCGTGGGCGAGTGTTTTGACAAGGTAGCCCGGTTGCTGGGACTTCCGTATCCCGGCGGTCCTTCCATACAGAAAGCCGCCGAGACCGGCAACAGCGCCGCATTTCGCTTTCCCTGCGGGCTTGCCACAAAGGACACGCTCGATTTTAGTTACAGCGGTCTAAAAACGGCGGTATTGTACATGTTGCGTGATCATCCGGAGGCATCGGTGCCTGATGTGGCGGCGTCATTTCAGCGGGCGGCCGTTGATGCGCTTATCATGAAGACGGCGCTGGCTATTGAGCAGTCCGGCGTGCGGCGGCTGGTCATTGCCGGCGGCGTTGCCGCAAACAAATGCTTGCGCGAGTCGGCGGCGTCACTGGATGCGGAACTGTTCCTGCCGCCTTTTGTCTACTGTCTTGACAACGGCGCGATGATAGCCGCCGCCGCGCATTCGCGCATGCAACATCACTGTGCCCTGCCCCACGACACCCCCGCTGCCGCGTCCATTCCGCTTGTTGTGGTGTGACCGTTTCTTTCAAGAGCAATCTGCGCCATGGGCGTGTCCCGTCAAGGGCGCTCCGTCCTCGCCGTATGCCTCAAACACAAATTCCCAGCGCCGCCCGCCGCCGTCTTCCAACTTTACCAGCACCGGGTTCCAGCCGGACACCAAGTCGGCACGAAACAAGTCCGTGCCGGGAACACATTGTCTCCCGCGGGGTGAAAACCGTTCGTACACCTGCTCCCCGTTCACGAACACTTTGCCGCCATCGTTCATGCCCATGTCAAACCACGCCTGCTGGTCGGTCGGAGAATAAAGCCACGTGAACGCATACGCCACTTGATAGCCACGGCGATACAGTTCGAACATATTCATAAAACCACGCGTGTCGCCACGTAACAGTTGGGTGGTTGCTTCCTGCTCGTTCCCGCGCACATCCGTATAGGTCACCGTGGTGTCAGTTTCAAGTCGTGCCCGTGCCTCGCCGCCCAGCGCAACAAGGAAATCGCGGTTGTGCCCGTAGCGGGTCGCACCCTCGGCATCAGGCGTGTCAAGGGTATGGTTTGGAAAAGGCCCCAGTACCAGCCATTTTGTGAGGAAATTGGGCGACGGTTCCGTGGCATTGTGCGCGATCTGAATATCTGCGGTTTCATGGGCATTATTTTCAATATGTTTGCCGCCGGGCATGAGGTTGGATGTTATCACCGCGCTGCGCACACGCGGCCCGATACGCAGCACCAGATGATCGTCGCGGTGGGTTGGAAATTCGCAGCCGGTCACAATGACACGCTGGTTATTGGCGTCAATACATGGCACGCCCTTCCCCGCCCGGTCCCAGTCATTAAAATGACAGGCGTCGAAGAACACCGTCCCCCGCCCTTCGAGCACGGCATGTTCTTCAAGATCGCCCGTGGCCCAAAAGCCGCTGCCGGTAAACTTAACTTGGCCCCGGTTTTCGGGACCCACTTCAACGCGACTCATAATGGAGGCGTTCACGAAAGAGATGCCCGCTTTTTCCATTGCCGCGTCCACTCGAATCGCGCAGGGACTTACATCCATATAACAGTTGGTGTACATGCCGCTGCCGGCCTGATGGTCAATGATATTGCGTTCTTCATCATAAATGGGGCCTGCGATAAACCGCATTCCGTAGCGATAGAAAATACTGAATAGATTGTGTCCCATTTGTCCGTCAGTCTTGCCGATAAGAAAGGCCGTGCCATGTTCTTTGGTAAATGCCCACAACGGGCTTTGCGGATCAAGGTCCCAAAAGGGCCAGAAATGGACATTCTCAATGCGTCCCACGTCATAGCATTGGTTGATATACAGGCCGAGACGCAATGGATACGCATATAGATTGCTGACGAAATGACGTCCCGCCGGGTAAGAGCCCAGATCAACCGCCTGATAGGGATTGATCATGGTGACATCACGAATGCTGATGTTATCCGTGGCGCCATTGCTTTGCACCGTCCAGGGGTAGGCATGGGGCGGGTTTGCGCGGATTTGTTCGGGATAGAAAAGGGTCAGCCCCTTTAGTGTGGCGCCCGTGCTCATTCGCAGGAACGGCGTGCCGTCCGCGTCGCCCTGTCCCGCCGTGACATACAACACCGAACCCGCATCATACGGTTCGCCCCGTTGTGGCGCACGCCATACGCCTTCCAACGTCACATTCGGAGGCATTACCAATGTGCCCGAAAAGTGGTAGCGGCCGGTGGGCACAATAACAAGACCGCCGCCGTCGGCCCCGGCGGCATCAAGGGCTGCTTGAAACGCACGGGTGCAATCCTGCCCCCCATCGCCCACAGCGCCATAATCCGTGACAACGTGCGTGCCCCGCACGGCGCCCGTGTCGTGTTCCGGGCTAACGGCAGGTAATGCCTGTTTGGTGTGCTGGCAAGCGCTCAGCACTGATAACGCCGTCGCCAGTATGATCGCGGTCACGCCGCGGGTACCATGCTGTCTCATAAAACAAACCCTCCTGCATACCGATGTGTCCGTCCGAATATTCCGCCCGACTGTGCGGGGGATTGCAATCTGCGCCCGCACATGCCGAAACCTGCGAGACCGGCGGGTAAAACCAAAGCAGGGGCGGACATCGCCTTATCTTGTCCGCCCCTGTGTATGTTGTTAGCCCGGATATTTCATCAGGTTTTGTCGTGAGCCTGTGAAGATTGCACCAGAGCAGGTGCTTTGCGCAGGCCGCCGGCTGACAGCGTGTTAGTACACGTCGAAGTCGGCGGGCAAGCAAAGTGCCTGATATGGTGTAAGATTCGCAGGCGCAACCCCGCCGTGGCGGGGTGAAATATCCGGGTTAGGTGTAGTCGCGTTTAGAATGGCCGTGGCGGTCCATCGTAAGGCGCTGCGCCGCGTTGTTCCAGCGGACGGTCTTCGATGTCCAGCAAAGTGGGGTCATCGGTGTCCGGCGCGGTAATGAAACCGAAATACCGGCCCATCCAATAGCTTTCGAGCCAGGTATTGGGCGTAACACTGCGGGTTCCGCCGCGCCCGCCGTCCAGCGACAGCTCCGTCCGGTCGAGTTTCTGAGGCTCGGACTCGCGCGGCGAAATCTGTTTGGGCGAGGCCGTGCGCGGCCCCTCCACATAGGATACGTAACCGGGTTTCGGATAAAGGTCCGCCCGTTGCGAGTTACGGTACCGGTAGCTAATCAGGTCCATGGGCCATTCGCGCAGGAACTGCACCGCCTGTTCTTCTTCGCATTCATTGCCGGACATGGCGCCATAAAGGAAATTGAACCACGGATGCTTTTCAATGCGCTTGATCTCCCAGCTGCGTTCAAGGCTGCGCATATACAACGCACGCAGCCAGTCCTGTTCGGCGTACTTGATAAGCGGATAATAGGACATGAATGCAAGCCGGTCATCCCATGTGGTGATATAGTCCGGCGGAAAGGTTATTTTCTGGCGCACCGTATGATGGTGGTAGCCCCAGTCGAGCAGTTGCTGCAATGCGTTGCGATAATAATCGTCGTCCAACATGCCGATGGCGGTGTGGGCATAGGCCTGTGCCTCCATGCCATTGAGTCCGCGCGCATACATGCCGTAGGGCCGTTGCAGGTACTCGGGGTCCCAGCGTCCCCAGCGTGTCAGTTCACCGTCCATGTCGCGCAGTTTCCAGCCGTTGTCCACGATATGGCGGGTCAACCGGTCAATATGTTCCTGCGCACGTTCCTTTTCCGGCCCGTCGGGCGCCAGTTCATAGAACAGGGCCATGGCGTAATAGTGCGCACCCACCTCATCACTCGACGTGTCGCCTTTCCATTCAAAGTTGCCGCATTCCGAGCGCACCCAGCGTGCCGGCAGGCCCCCGGAACCGCCCTCGGACTGGGTGCCTGCGTCGCCGTGGATGGACCAGATGGCACGTGCCGGGAACCCGGGAATCGGTGTAATGTCTTCGAGCCAGACCAACGCCTTAAAGGTGTTCACGGCTTCTTCCCATGCCTGCTCGTCACCGGTCACGGCGTATTTCAGCATCATGGCATTGAGATAATGGGACGTGAATCCGCCGTCATTGTCCGTAATCTCACGAATCCATTCGTTTTCGCCAACCTTGTCAATTTGATGGGTAAAGCCCATGCGTTTATGGCCCCACTCTTCAAGCCGTCGTTCGTAGTACGCGGCTTTCTTCTGGAGTGTATAGGGTTCGTAGCGGATAATGCCGACACCGCCATCTGTGGCAATGTACACCACGTTATCGCCCACGGCAATATCATTCACCGTATCATTCGGCAACCAGCGCCTTCCGGCGAAATAGTGAAACTCGTCCAGGGCCACTTTGCGTACCGCACCCCAGGTAGTGCCAATCCACACGTCGTTGTCAAAGCCTTCCGCCAGGCATGTGGTGTCCTCGTAAGGAAGTCCCGCTTTACCGTCCAGCGTCGTCAGAGCCATGCCGCGCAGCACGGCCACGCCCCCGGAAGTGGCGATGAACATACGATTGCCCAACGAAAGCATGTCCCGGAAATCATTGGAAGGCGGCAGGCCCCATTCGACGACACGGGGATCCACCGTTTCGTGGTCCAGCAGTACCATGCCGTTGGGACGCATGACATACAGGGTTTCGCTGTACTCGTCAATACGGGCCACCGGTCCGATGCGTTCCGGACGCCACAACCGCACATTGCCGTCTTCATCCTCGGTTTTTACATGTGTACCGTCTTCGTTCATCATGGTAATGTTGGTGGTGCGATAGCCGATATCAGGCTCAAGGTTCACCAGCGCGCCGTTGACATATTTGTACACATCGGAACGTGTGGCCGCGTGTACCTCGCCGCGCACCGAGGCTACGTCCACAAACGCACCGTCAGCAACCTTGTCCAATACCCCGTCGGCATAGCGATACAGGCCGTCGCCGGACATGCCCCACAACGCGTCGTCCACAACGCGCAGCCGATGAATGCCATCCGGTGCTTCGTGTATCCGGAACAAACGGTCACCGTCAACTTCGTACACGCCGTTTTCAAGCGCCACATAAGCGATGCCTTCAAATACCGCAGCGGTCAGTACGGGCGCATCCGTGACAACCTGCTCTCCAAATTCCTGTAGATACACTTCGTCAACAACGGGTTGCCAACGTCGCTCCTCAGGGCCACGCAAATATGTGTCCGCCGTGGCGACACCACCCAATAAAAGCGTGACAGCAAGAATCAATACCAATGATCGATACAACATACATGTGCTCCTTCGTTTTGACGCGCTGCGTGGATAGTGTTTCCAATTTTCAAGCGGATCGGTACAGCGCAAACTTCTTAATGAGGTGATCCTGTCCACTTAAATTAACATATCCACGTGAAGGATGCAACGTCAACACTAAAAACCAGACGCCGGACTTGTGTTGTCAAGGAGAAAGGGATTACCATAAAAACGGTAAAAGCATGACGTTACACGCAGAAAACACTGCGCTTTTTTTTGGAAAGGCCGGCGTATGAACAAGAAAGTCCTTTTGATTGTCCTGGTGACGACGCTGCTGATACTGCCCGTCATTTATGCGGCGAACAGACCCTACACAGGCACTCCGACACGGGACGGTGACTTGGCGTCCAACTTGTCGCTTCTGAATCTGTGGGGGGAACAGCCGCCGCCTGTGCAACAGGTGTATACAGCGGCCTATTCGGTGCTGGCATCAGATCCGATGGCCCGATTTGCGGACGTGGCATTGGATGATGCTTTTCAGGCG
>SKQZ01000133.1 GCA_007118765.1 Candidatus Hydrogenedentota bacterium | reverse complement strand
TTTGCGATAGGCAACAAATAAGGGCGGCAGCAGATCCAACTCCAACTGCTCATACTTGCCGTATCCTTGACGTTCCATGATATCGCGGCTGAAGTCCATATACACCGCGCCCTCATACACTTGTATGACACGGTCCTGTAAGCCCGCCGCGATACCGAGTTCATCGGTTTCGACACTCAGGGTGAGGTTGGCCAACAGCGGTTCGGGGATTTCAACATCGTAAAACGCCATGAGACACCGCATGGTGGCGGTAACCAAGGCGCTTGAACCGGCAAGCCCCAAACGCCGGGGAATAGTGGAACGATACCGGACGGAAAAATTACGGTCAGGTAGGGAAATGCGGTGTGACTGGCAATAATCAAAGAATTTGCGAACAGCCCCCTTCATCAATCGGATACCGCCATAATATCCGTTGTTTTCCACATCACGCACCAGCTCTTCCATGTTCGCGTATTTCATGCGGTCTTGGAAACTGGGCACAATCTCAATTTCGGGGCTTTCAAACAGCGTCACTTTGGCCGCAAAGTTGCGCACAATTACACTGATGGTTTTGCCATAATATCCATCGGATGGGTTGCCCACCAAGCCGGCGCGCGCGTATGCGGTTGCTTCACATGCCATGCGTCGTCCCACCTATCATATTGTTGGGTTGGTTCCCGCGTTTCATTGAACCGGACGCACCGGCAAGAGCCACCGGCGACAAGATTGTCTATTGTACCAACGAAGACAGTTGGAGGATAGGCATAAACAGTCCGAGCACAATACCGCCCACCACAATACCCATCAGCCCTATGAGAAGCGGCTCAATTAGGCTGGTCAGGCCGTCTACGGTGGCCTTGACTTCCGAGTCGTAGAACTCGGATATCTTCATTAACATGCTCTCAAGGGCGCCGGTCTTCTCGCCAATGCCGATCATACGCGTCACCATCGCGGGAAACACCCCGGAACGTGCAAGGGGATCTGCCAGTGTTTCACCATTGCGAACGCTCTCGCTGGCATTGCGCACCGCCAACGCATATACTTCGTTGCCCGCCGTGCGTTCCACGATCTCCATCGCCTGCAGAATGGCAACACCGCTCTTTGTCAATGTACTTAGTGTGCGGGTTATGCGGCTGATGGCCACCTTGCGGAGCAAATCGCCAAAAACAGGCAGGCGTAGCTTCATGGAATCCAAATTATAGCGTCCGCCAGGCGTACTGCCATACATTTTGACCGCGGCAATGAGCCCGATAACACTTCCGATTATTACCAGAATCGAGTACCACTGGCGCAAAAAATTACTTATGTTGATAAGCATTTGTGTCGGACCCGGCAGTTCTGCATCGAAACTGCCGAATATCTCCGCAAACTGTGGCACCACAAATATGATCAAACCACCTGCAATAAGTATGATCATCGAAAAGGCAACCACAGGATATGTCATCGCGGATTTGATTTTTCGTTTGAGTTCTTCGGAGGCCTCCAAATAGTCGGCCAGCTGCATCAATACGCCGTCCAAATCACCGCCTGCTTCACCGGCGCGCACCATACTGGTATACAAATCCGGAAATGCGCGGGGATACTTGCGCAATGTATCGGAAAATGTTTCGCCTGATTCAATATCCTGTGCCACCGCCTGGATAATCTTGGCAAAGTTCAAGTCTTCGGTTTGCTCGGCAAGGATATCCAACCCCTGCAGCAGGGGCAGACCGGAGCTGACAATAGTGGACAGCTGCCGGGTGAACACCAACAGTTCCACACTCTTCACACGCTTGTTTAAGCGTCCCCCGCCGCCCATAAGAGCGCGTTTCTTTTTTTCAATAAGCCTATCCGGTTCAATACCCATCGCCCCCAGCTGCCGGGTTGCCGCATCGCGGCTATCAGCGGTGATAGACCCTGTCTTTTTGTCCCCCGTTCGGGTGCGGCCAGTGTACTCAAAAGTTGGCATGTTAACAAACCTCCAAAGTCCTTTTTTCTTAAGTGCCTCCGCACGTCTTCTACTGCAGTGGCAAGTATAATTTATTTACGCCCCGAAACACAACTGTGTCTCAGGTCTAAAACTAGAAGTCATAATCGTCAATATTGTCCGCATCAAATACCATGGGCGGTCCAAGCAGTATCTCATCATCCACAACAGACACCGCGCCCAAACGCCCCGCATTGAAAACCTCTATGCCCGGAGTCAGGTCACCACGCACGCTGGCTACCGCCGCGTGCACCGCAAGATACCCCAAATCAACCGGATTCCACAGGGCAAAACGGGTCACAGTGCCATCTTTGACGTATTCCCGCATATCGTTGGGCGTGGCCAAGCCTGTCAAAAAGACGGCGTCCGCCATACCAGCGCGACGCAATGCTTCCGCGGCGCCGGGCAACGCCACCGAGGTTATGGCAAAAATACCGTCCAGTTCGGTATACGTGGTCAATGCATCCGCCGCCATCTGGGTGGCACGCGCCTGGTCTTCGCCCGGCGCAATAGGGGTGGGCGTCAAATTGACCATATCCGGGTATTGCTCCTGCCGATACTGTTCCATTTCCTCCATCCAAATATTTTGATTGGCAGCCGTCAACGAACCGGTGATGATAATATACTTCGCGTCTTCCCCGGCATTCTCAGCCATGAGATCCATCAGCGTGTGTGCAACACTTGCCGCCGTGGCCTGATTTACAAACCAATCGCGTGCATCCGGCTGCGCATCTGCATCCCACGTAATTACATCCATGTTGCGTGCCCGCGCCCGTGACAACACCGGGGCGATGGCGTCGGGATCGTTCGGCGCGATGGCGATGGCATCGTAACGCCGCGCCACCCATGTATCCGCTAACCGCGACTGTTGTTCCACATCGCCCGTGGTCGGGCCATCGTAATCAATTTGCACGCCCAACTCATGGCCCGCCTCCTCGATACCGCGTTGCGCCGCATTAAAAAAACCTATGCCGACAAGTTTGGGCATAACACCGATAACAAGGGTTTCTTCCTGTCCATCGGGCACGCTATCGCCACCGCATCCCATAACAATAGGAACGACCGCCAAAAGCATCAACGTCGCCAAGTTGCGTTTCATCCTGAACCTCCTCCGGTATATTGGTTTCCAAAACGTTCGTTCATGACGGCTGTTAGGATTAACACCAGCCCCACGATAATAATGATATTGCGGGAGCGCACGCCACTCATCTCAAGTCCAAACTGTAGTATACCGAAGATTAGCAGCCCAAGCAACGCACCGGGCATGGAAGCGCGGCCGCCGCTAATGCGTGTGCCGCCAATAACCACACAAGCAATCACTTCCAACTCCATGCCCAACGCCGTGTCTGCCTTGGCCGTGGCATAAAAGGCCGTGTGAAAAACCGCGGCAAGACCACATAAACCGCCGCATGCGGTGAACAGCAAACATTTGAGCAATGACACATCTATCCCCGCAAAACGTGCCGCCGTTTCGTTCTCGCCAATGAGTTCCGTAAAGCGTCCCACCCACGAACGATGCATCAACCCCCAGCCCACGGCAAACACACCAAGCAACACCAACACTGAAAAGGGTACATATACGGGGTTTGCGGCGGTACCCGGTATCTGAAAAACATTTCCCTGACCCAGCCACTGGAAACTTGCAGGGAAACCGCCAACGGGACGGGCGCGGCTCAAACCCATGGCAACACCGCGAAACAGCGTCATGGTAGCGAGCGTAACCACAAGCGGCGGAATCCGTACATAACTGGCAATGCCTCCGTTAAGAGCGCCCGCCGCAAGTCCCGTTAGCACAGCGCAACATGCCGCCAGATACATGGGCATGCCCCAATCACGGAAAGCCAGGCCCATCACCATGGCGCTCATGGCAAGAATGGACGCCACCGAAAGGTCAATGCCGGAGGTCGCGATAATAAAGGTCATGGGCACCACCATCAACCCCGGCGCCACCCAATACCGAGAACGCTCCAAAAGGTTGAAGGCGTCAAAGAATCCCGGCGCACGCCATGCAAAGTAAGCGAACAGTATCACAAGGGCGCCAACCAGCACGGTCTCGCGATAGCGAAACACGTTTGACAGCAATCTGGTCATGCGGTTCATGCGCCCTCCTTCTTCTTGGCTGGACGGGGCCGGGCCAGGCTACGTTGGATGGTCACATCTGCCGTCACCGCAATCAAGATCAAGCCGCCCACAAACAAGTCTTGCCAAAAGGAGCTTACTTCAAGCAATACCAGCATGTTATAGACCATGGCCACCAGAAATGCCCCCAGCAGCCCTCCCAAAGGCGAACCGCGCCCGCCTAAAATGTTGGTGCCGCCAATAACTGCCGCTGCTATGGCGCGCAGTTCCAGCCCCTCCCCCGTGTTGGCCTGCACCTTGCCGTAGTAGCCGGCGTTCAACACCGCCGCAAGCCCCACGAAAACACCGGAAATGGCAAATACCAGCAGGGTTATCCGTATTTTGGAGATGCCAATCAAGCGTGCGGCCGATGCCGAATTGCCCAACGCCAGCACACGCCGGCCTGTAACCGTATGGTTCATGAACAGGTGCGCAAGCAACGTAACCACCACGACGTAATAACACAGCTTTGGAACGCCAAACAGCGTACCATCCGCCAGCGCACGATACGCGGCCGGGAAATCCTGAATCTCCTGGCCGCCCATCACAATGTGCATGAGACCGCGATAAATGCTTAGACCGGCAAGCGTTACGATGATGGGATGTATACGCGCAGCCAACGCCGTGGCGCCATTGAGTACGCTCAAGGAACACCCTGCGAGCATTGCCATGCCCAAACACACCAACGGCGGTACGCCTGCGTTGGCGGCCAGTCCCGCCATGGCGCTTACCAGCCCCATCATGGCGCCCACGGAAATATCTATGCCGCCTGCGCAAATGATCAGAATAGCGCCCTGTGCAATAATGGCAGGCAGCGCGGCATGGGTCAGGATACCAAGAAAGTTCTGCACCGACGCAAATTGTGCCGGCCCGAAAAGGCCCATAAGAAACGCAAGGGCAAGGATAAACGCAACAAGACCGGCTTCGCGCAGCCGCATCAGTTGCGTTCCAATATGCACTGCTCGTGCGTCCCCTTCCTCCGTGGCAGTAGCCCGCGGCACGGCTGCGGCTGCAATGGCCGCTTCGTCATCCTCTTCAGGATTGAACTCCCCCGTGATGCGTCCCTCAGCCATGACCAGCACACGGTCGCTCATGGCCATGATCTCCGGCAGATCGGAACTGATAAGCAACACCGCCATCCCACCGGCGGCCTGATGCCGAACAAGCCGGTGAATTTCCGCCTTGGCCCCCACATCCACCCCCCGGGTCGGTTCATCCAGCAACAACACACGGGGCGCGGTGGCCTGCCATCGGCCAAAAACCACTTTTTGCTGGTTGCCGCCGCTCAGGGTGTCAATGGGTTGTTCCATGCCTGTGGCGCGCACGCGCATGTCCGCCATCACCGTGTTGGCCAGCGCCCGTTCCCGACCGGTGCGTATCCAGCCGCATTGTGACAAGTTGCGCAATGCGGCGACACTGGCATTGCTACGCAGCGAATGCGAACGGAATACGCCCTGCACCAACCGGTCCTCCGGCAAATAGGCCAACCCGGCCCGGATGGCTCGTCGCGGCGAACCCGGCTTGAATGTATTTTCGCCAACCTTCACCGCACCGCTTGCCAGCGGACGCAGTCCAAACACGCCCTGCGCCAACTCGCTGCGTCCCGCGCCGACAAACCCGTACATGCCCACCACTTCGCCTGCACGCACATCAAGTGAAACATCACAAAAGGCGCCCTCCTTGTCGGTGGCGTTCACAACCCGTAATGCCACAGCACCGGGCGCGGCAACACGACGTGCCAACTGTCCGGACATTTCACGACCCACCATGGCGCTTACAATCTGGTCCAGCGTACACTCCGTTTTGGTGCGGGTCAGCACCGTTTCACCGTCGCGCATGACAGTGATGCGGTCACACAGGTCAAGCACTTCTTCCAAGCGATGACTGACATACACAATGCCTACCCCTGCATCACGCAGTCTGCGCAGGCGCGCAAAGAGGCTCTCAATTTCACGTACGGTAAGCGATGCCGTGGGCTCATCCAGAAACAATACACGCGCCTGCTGCGCCACTGCAGCGGCAATCCCCGACACGGTGCGTCTGGCCACGGACAAACCCGCCGCCGGTGCACGCACATCAAATCGCTCGTCCAATGCGGCAAGGTTGGCTTTGGCTTCATGGTGTACGCCGCGCCAGTCAATTAACCCCATGCGGTTGCGAAGCAGTCCACGCTCCAACAGCATGTTCTCCGCAAGGCTCAGTTGTGGAAACAAATCCGCTTCTTGATGCACCACCGCAATTCCGTGGGCGGCGGCTTGCCGGGGCGATGCGAGCGCACACGGACTGCCATCCAACAGTACCGTGCCCCCATCCGCCGTGAGCACGCCGGTGGCAATATTGATGAGCGTGCTTTTCCCGGCGCCGTTTTCGCCCACCAACCCGAGAATCTCGCCCGCACACAGGTCCAACGCCGCGCCGCGCAATGCCGGCACGCCGCCGAATGCTTTGTGGATGTCTTGCATGATAAACAGTGGTGCGGTCATGATACCTTTCGACTCCGGGAGGCTTGCAGTAAAGATGCAATTGTAACGCCCCTTCCCGTTATTCTCCAAACACACTCCCGCAAACAACGCCGCGCATCGCCCGTTTACGGTTGCGCTATAATTGCAATGTGTCTTCCATCATTTGATACATTGCCTTTACGAGGCGATAGGCGGCCTCCACCGGCTCCTTTGTCACCCCCGACGCGATGTTTACGGCGGGCTTTTCTGCCCAGCCGACCTGCACATCGTCACCATACATATTGCGGAGTTGTGATTGGATTGCAGGCGCAAGGGCATCGCTGGATTCCAAATATACAGTGATACCCTTGGGGCCTGCCTCAATACGGTCGGCACGGATTTCAACGGCCAACGCACGGGTTTCCATGATCCGCAACAGCCGTCGCGTCGGCTTTGGAACAGGACCGAACCGATCCTGCAACTCGTGCTCCAACTCGTGAATCTCGTCCAATGACGATGCGGCGGCAATACGGCGATACAGGGTGATCTTCTGCGGCGCGGCCTGCACATACGCATCCGGAATAAAGGCCTCCGCCGCAATTTCAAAGGGCGGCAGATGACGCCGCCGCATGGGCTTGCCCTGCGCCTCTGCCAAAGTCTCCGCAATGAGGTCTTTATACGTCTCGTAACCCACTGCGGCAATGTGTCCGGATTGGTCGGCGCCAAGCAAATCGCCTGCACCGCGAATCTCAAGGTCGCGCATGGCGACCCGAAAACCCGAACCCAGAACCGAGAAGTCTTCCAACGCTTTCAGCCGCTGTTGGGCATCCTCGGACAAAGCGCGATCACCCGGCACAAGCATGTACGCGAAGGCACGATGCTTGTAACGTCCCACCCGTCCGCGTATCTGATAAAGTTGGCTTAACCCGAACTGGTCCGCCCGGTCAACAATAATGGTGTTGGCGTTGGGGATGTCTATGCCGGAAGCGATAATGGTGGTGCATACCAGCACGTCAATTTCGTGGTTGACAAAGGCGGTCATGACCTCCTCAAGTTCATGCTTGCGCATCTTCCCATGTCCCAATCCGATGCGCGCACCGGGCAGCATTTTCGTCAGAAAGGCCATTACTTTATTGATGGTTTGCACACGGTTATGTAGAAAATACACCTGTCCCTGACGCGACAACTCCCGTTCGATGGCTTCGCGGATAACCTCTTTATCCCATGCCTCTATACAGGTATGGATGGGCAATCTGTCGTTGGGCGCCGTGTTGATGAGACTCATGTCACGGATACCGATGAGCGAGAAATGAAGGGTGCGCGGTATGGGCGTGGCCGACATGGTGAGCACATCCACCAACGCCCGCATTTGCTTGAGGCGTTCCTTGTGGCGCACGCCAAAGCGCTGTTCCTCGTCAATCACCACCAGCCCGAGATCGTGAAACTCAACATCACGCGAAAGCAGCCGATGTGTCCCTACAACAATATCGGTTTCGCCGCTTTTCAATCGGCTGATGGTGTCTTTGATCTGGCTTGTCGTGCGAAATCGGTTTAACACTTCCACACGAATGGGATAATCTGCAAACCGCTCGCGAAAGGTATTGTAGTGCTGCTGTACCAATACGGTGGTGGGCGCCAGCAATGCCACCTGCTTCTTGTCCATAATGGCCTTGAAAGCGGCGCGGATGGCCACCTCTGTTTTGCCAAAACCCACATCACCGCACAACAAACGGTCCATGGGGCGGGGCGATTCCATGTCGCGTTTGACATCCTGTATGGCACGCGCCTGATCAGGGGTTTCCTCGTATTCGAAAGCGTCTTCAAATTCCGCTTGCCAAGGCGTGTCGGCGGAGAAGGCATACCCGTCACGATTCTCACGGGCGGCGTAAAGCTTCAGCAGTTCCTCTGTCATTTCACGGACCGCACGCTTTACCCGCGCACGGGTTCGCGCCCATGTAGCGCCACCCAGTCTGTCCATTTTCGGAACGGCGCCGTCGCCGCCGAGGTATTTCTGCAACTGGTCAAGGTGGGTCGCGGGCACATAAATGGTATCGCCGCCCGCATAAGCAATGGCAAGGTAATCGCCGGTCCGCCCCGGGAATTGACGTAGCCCCTGATAACGCCCAATGCCATGCACTTCATGGACAACAAAGTCGCCCGCGCGCAGATCACCGTATTGGGTAACCGCCGCACCCGCTTCAAATCTGCGGCGCTTGCGGCGCATATAGTGGCGGCCAAAGATTTCGCGTTCGCTGACAAGCACCAGCTGATCGGCTTTGGATACGAATCCGGCGCGGAGCCGTCCCACTTCTACGGCAATGGGCGACGCGTCTTTTCCTATGCGATAGCCATGTTCATGAAGCAATTCGAGAAACCGTCTTTGCTCGCCGGCATTAACACAATAGATGCGGATGTTGCAGCCGCCCAATTCCCAGTCACGCAGTTGTTCCCAAAACGTTTCGGGATGTCCCGCAAAACTGTCCACGGAAGAAGCGCGCATGGAAACCCGCGCCGTCGCTTCCACATTCCGCAGCGGCGTCTGACTCAACGCAAGCCTGGGAAAGCGCCGCATACATGCCCGGGCCTCCTCCCAGTCCATGTAAAAGGGGCTATTGGCACACTGCGAAGCGACCTGCGTCGCCTGCTCCGCAATCGCCAGCGGTTCGTCCAGTGCGATCAGCGCCTGATCCGACAGGTAGGCGGCGAGCGTTTCCAGTGTCCGTTCCTTCAGCGACCGGGCAAGCCCCGTTTTCTCCGAACGCGGCGGGATGCGCATGGATTCCACGGCGGTTACACTGCGCTGCGTTTCCGGTTCAAAGAGGCGCATGGATTCAATATCATCGTCAAAGTATTCGATGCGGAAAGGCAGTTCCGCCGATATGGGAAACACGTCCATGATGCCCCCGCGCACACTAAACTCGCCCCGTTGCTCCACCATGGGCTCGCGGGTATAGCCCAGATTGATAAGTTGCTCGATCAGCGTTTCCATGGGCGCCGTTTCACCGCTTGTGACCTGCAGTGAACGCTCGCGCAATTGTTGGCGGGGCATCACGTATTGCATGAATGCGCGTATGGGAACAACCGCGTAAATCGGTTCGCCGGCCGC
>SKQZ01000144.1 GCA_007118765.1 Candidatus Hydrogenedentota bacterium | reverse complement strand
TATCCTTGACTCCGGCAAAACCTCCATACCTGAAGCCGATGTGGTTATTGGGGGCCCCCCATGTCAAGGGTTTAGCCTGTTGAATAAGAACCGCGATGGAGATGTCCGAAAACAGCTCTGGCGTCCCTTCATGGAAGTGGTACAGAGAAGCACTGCCGGTATCTTTGTGATGGAAAACGTCCCACAGATATTAAATACTTTTGAACACGGCGAAATTAAAGAATTCGCCCGACAAATGGGATTTAAAACTGTCGAGGCGGTATTGTGTGCCGCAGATTATGGTGTTCCGCAGACAAGAAAGCGGGCATTTATAATAGGTTGTCGATACAAAGACCCAAGTTTGTTCTTCCCGCCCAAAAAGACCCATTATAACCCAAGAAATCATTACGTTCCGGGCCTTTCGGAAGGATTGAATGACTGCATTTCGGACCCTCTTCCCTGGCGAACAGTCCGAGATGCTATCGGCGATCTTGATGAGCCGGAGGATACGGAAATCCGCAACCTTCCTCCACCGTATGACCTTCATTTTGGAAGAAATCCGACAGAATTGTCACAAAAAAGGTATCGTGCCATTCCTGAGGAAGGCATGAACCGCTTTGACCTTCAAAGACTTGCTCCAGAATTGACGCCGGCCTGTTGGATACGAAAGACAGAGGGCGGTACGGACTTGTTCGGGCGTTTGTGGTGGGATAGGCCCGCATTTACCATTCGTACCGAATTCTTTAAGCCGGAAAAGGGACGTTATCTCCATCCTGTTCAGCACAGGCCAATCACACATCGTGAGGCTGCACGCTTTCAAAGTTTTCCTGACGACTTCATATTCTCAGGCAAAAAGGTTCAAATTGCGAAGCAAATCGGAAACGCTGTACCCCCTGTATTGGCCGCACGCGTGGCTGATGTGATTTTTTCGCTATGGCTTTCAAAAAAATAACCGTTCATTATGGATATATTCAGCAAAGAAGAACGTAGTCGCGTAATGGCACAAATAAAGGGGAAAGATACCAAGCCAGAGAGAACAGTGCGGTCTCTTTTGCATCGGATGGGTTATCGGTTTCGCATTCATGTTTCTCATCTGCCTGGAAAGCCGGACATTGTTCTCACACGACATAAGAAGGTGGTGTTTGTTAACGGTTGCTTTTGGCACGGACATAAAAAGTGCCATAAAGGGCGAATTCCGGCAACTAACAAAACATTTTGGGCGAATAAAATTTCCCTGACGCAAAAGCGGGACAAAATGGTACGCACAAAGCTGAACAAAGCAGGCTGGAACACACTCACAATTTGGGAGTGTGAACTGCGAGATATTGACCGAGTTCAATCAAAACTCGTTAGATTCCTAAAACCATAGACGGAGTCTGATATGCCAAGACGACCAAAGACAAGTACACCCGAAAAAATCCACATGGAACTCATGGCACTATTGCGGGACTTTGAGCGCCAGATTAAGGAACAGGACTTGCGTACCAAAGTATTGGCATTGGTTCCGGCATTTCACTCCCTTAGGGATTTAGGAAGCTCACTTATACCTCAACAAGATGCTTGCGCAGCCAGAGAAAGAATACTATTGTATTTGCTTCGTTACCCGCTTGTTGTGATACACGGTGATGAATTGATGGTCATATCCGGCATACAGGATTGGCCTCGGCGAATTCGGGAGTTGAGACGGGAATATGGCTGGGCAATAGCATCTGGCGTTACCTTGCAGGAAATGGCGGATGAAAATGATGCCCAGATTGATCACATTGACATGCATACGTTACGTCCCGAAGAGTATATTTTACTCAATAGCATGCAGGATCGGGATGCCGCTTTACGCTGGCGAATCGCTAATGATATACGAAAAAGCAAGGTTGGCATAAGACAGAAGATTATTGAATACTTGCGGCAAAACGTAGGAAGGCCCGTAACCGGCGAAGAACTGCGATATGTGGCAAACGACAAAACAGAATGGGCCCGACGCGTTCGGGAACTGCGTACAGAACTGGGTTGGCCAATCGCTACAAGAAACACAGGTCGCCCTGATTTAGGCGTGGGCATGTATGTGTTGGAACAGGACAGACAAAGTCCTGCGCATGACCGCAGTATTCCAGACTCCGCACGGAGGGCCGTATTGATGCGTGACAACTATTCCTGCACTCTGTGTGGCTGGACACATGACCAGTGGAACCCCTCAGACCCACGCCATCTAGAGTTGCATCATATAAAACACCATTCGAAGGGAGGTAAAAACACACAAGAGAATCTTCGTACCTTATGCACAGTTTGTCATGACAACATACATCGCAAAAAATAGACTATTGAGCCCTTGCTTCGATTCCATCAACCAAATGACCAAGGTTAATTCAGTCCGTGTATCCTTTACAGATGTACAAGATTAAACCAACATAAACTTTTTAGGTGTGCTTATGAAAACAGATGGCTACAGGAACGACGATGTTTTGTATGAACGTGCCGCAGCAGTGATCCGCGACACGAATAACGGGATTGCGGTTACCGGTGCGGGCATATCGGTGGAAAGCGGCATTCCCGATTTTCGCAGTGCCGGCGGGTTGTGGAGTCGCTATCCGCCGGACCAGTTTGCCACCATGGAGGCCTTCACACAGAATCCGGACAAAGTGTGGGAAATGTGGTATGAGCTGGCGGAAAGCCTGCAGGGTGTGGAACCCAATCCCGGTCATTATGCGTTGGCCAAGTTGGAGGAAGAAGGCCATATTAAGGCTGTCATCACACAGAATATTGACGCGCTGCATCATCACGCCGGAAGCAACACCGTGATCGAATACCACGGCAACGCCGACAAGATCGCATGCACGGCATGTTTCAGGCAGCGCGATATGGATTTGAGTCATCGCGCATTAGGCGCGCCACGCTGTGAATGCGGCGGCGTAATGAAACCCGACGTGGTGCTTTTCGGCGAGGTAATACCGGAATATGCGTTGCGCACCTCCGATATGCTGGCACGCGGTTGTGACGTGCTTGTTGTGGTGGGCACGTCGGCGCAAGTGTATCCCGCCGCGAGCCTGCCCTTTTTGGCCAAAGAAAGCGGCGCCACCATTATTGAATGCAATACCGAGCCCACCAACTTTACCAACGTTGTGACGGACATCTTTTTGCAGGGCCCGGCGGGCGAAACACTGCCGGCACTGACGGCGTTGGTGGTCGGCGAATCAGACGGCGGCAACTGACAGGCTATGTCTTGACAGGTCTGGTAAGCGCGGCGAGCCCGGCAAGGGTTACTATGCTTTGAAGCAGCCAGAATATGATCAGGCCGCGCCATGCGCCCGATACAAAACCATAGCTGTGCAGTCCCACACCCAGCGCATTAACGCCCCACCACGCGAACACAATGATCATGCCCAGCACCACCGCGCTCACTGCAATGCCGCCGTGGCGCAGGTAACCGCCCCGCTTGGCGTGCATCATGGCCAAAGCCCACAACACTATCAACAGCGCGCCGTTTTCTTTGGGATCCCAGCCCCAAAACCGACCCCAGCTTTGCGCCGCCCAAACGCCGCCCAATACAGTGCCAATCAAGGTAAACACCAAACAGAAGCAGGTAACGCCATAGATAACCCGGCCCAATTCGGCATAAAAGCGGCGGGGCACGTTATTGATGCCCAGCAAACGCCCGAAAATATAGACATGCGCCAACGCAGCGCCGAACAGGCCCGCGCCGTATCCGGCGATGATGGTGGTCACATGGGTGGCCAACCAAAAGTTGGTATCCAACACCGCTATCACGGCGGGCATGGTGTCCATGCCGCCCCGCGCTTCGTAGCGTGACGCAAAGAACATGCCCAACATCCCGAGCAACGCGCCCATGGACATGGCAATGCGGCGTCTGTTGATGAATTCCACGCTAAAACCGAGGGCAGCGGCAACCAGCGTCGTGAACAGAATGGTTTCGTATACGTTTGTGACCGGCGGTCTACCGCGGATAATGCAGCGCAAGGTAATGCCTATCGCCAACAGCACCAACGGCGGCGCAAGTGAAAGATTCAGCAGGGCGGCCAGACGACGCGACTGGGGCAACGCCCAGGAGAATGCGGTCATGATGAAAGCAAACAAAAAAAGCCATTGGCTCAGGAAGAAGAAACGTCCCCGATAATAGGTTACTTCCAACGGTATGCGGGCATACTCACCCCGCGCCTCCGCCAAGCCGGTCACCGCCTCATGAAAAGCAGCGGCCTTGACGGCAAAGGCGTTTTTGTCCGGCAAAGGCGTCACCATCGCCTCCAATAACTCAAGCATGTGAATGGGCGCGGTTGCCACTTTTTCCGGCTCAAAGGCGGCCTCAAGCACCGAGGCGGGCGTCATCCATTGCGGATCGTCGTGATCAGCGGGCGGGATAAGGGCCAGCAAATTGCCATCATGGGCCACCCTGTCCAACTGCCCAAAGAAACGTTGCATATCCCGGGCCAGCGCTTCCCGTTCCGAATCATCCAGCTGATGCGCCGATGCCGTGAGTCGTGTCAAGAAATCCGGTGTCTCAGCGGCAATATCGCTGATCCGTACCTCTTCACGGTCGGGAAACGCCCCTGCCAATAGCAAATTATCCGCAACAACAAATCGTTCACGGGCAATCTCCATGAAAGCGGCGAGCCCTTCAAAGGCCAACACGTTATTTGCCAGCGCAATCAATTGTCTGTCCATGAAATCACGGCGTTCGTCAGGCAAACGCGACGCCTCATTGGCCAATTCCATAAGTCGTTCCCGCCCGGGCGCAATATGGCTGTAGGAATAGCGGTCGCGTTTTCTGCCATGAGGCTGAAGACCGAGCGCAACGATCACATCCGAAGTCTCCACACTGAAATGCCGGTAATGCATCGCTGTTTCGGGGAAGAACAGACAGTCAAGATACCACTCAATCGGCGTGAGGCGGGCCGTGCCGCCGTCGTATTCCACACGCAGCGAACGCCGCCCGTTCAGTCGCAGCAGCGTAAACCGGGCCACCGTATCCAACGGCTTTACGCGGCCGCCATCGAGTACGGGCAGCGTGGCGAAAAGATCCACCACCTCGCCCGGCCAATCCGGGGGCGGCCCGGGAAGCGCTGACTCCGCCTGAAGGGCCGACGTAAAACAAAGACCCGCACAGACAAACAATAACAGTACACGTTGTCTCATTGAACCTGTCGCTTTCTTATGCTATCTATCCTACATGCTCTCTCGGAGAGTCAGCGCTTATGGGCGTCGGAAGGTACGCCGGACTGTTGCCGCAAGTATCGCAGCAGCGCCTGACCAAAATGCAACAACAAACCAAAAGAAATAATAAAGGACGCATACATGGGCCATTGCCCCGCCGGATTGCGCGTAACAGCCAGCACGGAATACAACGGATCACCGGGCTGTGCGTCCGTCGGGCCCCAAGACGCCTGATAGAAGGTGTATCCACGATGACGCAGCGGCTCGTTCATGCGAATCAGCACATCACGTTTTGCATCGCCTTCCTGGAGAACAATCTCGCTGCTGAAATGACTGGGCATAGTCGTACCGGGGTGGGTTTCATGGTTGAACTGTTCCAATGTGAGCGTGAAGGGCAGTTCCCATTCACGCCGTCGCAATGCAAAGGCATATTCCCGGCCTTCGGCCAGCATGCGCCACGGCCCCCGCTCCATGCCCCAAAGTATTCCCGGCTCGGAAGGAGCCGCTTCTTGCCCCGGCTGATGGAGGGAAACGAAAACGCCCGGTACATTCTGCTCCGCCGTGCTGTCTTTGGGCAGCGGGCTGAGCGTGACGCCGTCCACCGACCACGCATCACGCGACGGTGCAGGTCTGCAATTGGGATAATACCGGGCAACACGCAATTCAAGAGGCAGCGCCTGATGATAAAAGACGCGTCCCGTGTCACCCACGTCTTCAAACTCGTCCTGCGGAATGATAAAGACGCGTCCTTCACTGTCCGGCGCCATCTCGTAAATGCGGATTTCCCATTCATAATAACTCTGGAACCGTGAGCCTGAATCTCCTTCATAGAGCGGCAGATTGCCGTTTATGGCATAGGTATAGGCAACAAAACCCGCCACAATCAGGTAAAGTACGCCGCCGTGGGCAATAAGCAGGCCGGGCCGACGCCAGCGTTTCGGGGCGCGAACAATGGCGCCAAACAGCATGTTTACAAAGACCAGCGCCAACAGCAAATATCCGCCCGGCAACGGCAGGGGGAACCACCCGAAAACAGGATGCACCACCACCAGAGATTCAAAATAGCGCCGCTGGGTTTCGAACAGTCCCAGCCGGGTTTGCTCGAGGGTGCCAAAAAACACCAGCACCATCATTAGTAGCAACAGCACAATCGAAAGGCCGTACGACGACAGAAAAGCGAATATGCGCTGCAGTATCTTCATGAATTTGTTGTTTCCTTGTGGTTGTTGCATCAGCGAAAGCAACCTGCGCAGGCAGCGGTCATTATTCGGCGTCTACGAACTGAATGGAACGACAAAAAGCCTCAAAACGCTCGCGCTCGGCTTCCATCTCCTCCACCAATCCCACCATTCTAACAAAAAGCAAGCCCTCGGGCACGGGGCAGATAACACCGTACATCTCTTGCGTCCCTGAAAGGTCTTTAATATTGACGAAAACAGCCTCTTCGCCCAACATCTCCAACCGAGGCAATGCGGCAACGTTGTCCTCCGTCAGTGGGCCCAACCCCAGCTGCGCCCGCCAGCGATTGACATTCGCCACAATACCGCCTGCCGGGCCAACCAAAAATGTGACAAAACATTCTGTATGCTCTGTCCCTTCAGGATGGAACGTTACCAGACGCATGGGCCGTTCACCGGCCTCTTCCCATCCCGCGGGCACTTCCCACATCAGTTGCGGTACGCCGCCCGGCATCTCCGGGATCGTAGAGGTAGCAGGGGTCGGCGGTTCTTCAGCAGGCGGCACGTCTTGAGGGGGCGGCGGCGCCTCGGGCAGCGCACCTTCAACATCCTGCACCCCCATCCGCGTCGCCGTATCAAAAGACGGCATGGACTCACGTTCCGCAGGGTCGGCGCGGCGCACCTCGGCAATTTCCTGTCGCTCCGGCTGTTGCGAACACGCGCTGACCACCAGCAATCCCATCAGAACAACGATACTGCTCTTGCCCATTTGTTTTGCTCCTGCTGTTATAAAACCACTATCATGACAAGTATACTTGTATTTTTTATTCATAAGCAAATGCCCACTTTGCAAACACTCCCGAAAAACTGCATATTTCCGCGAATGCAGTGCCGCATACCGGCCTGAATCATAATAGCTGCAGCCGTTCTAATTCCAGTAGAAACGCATGCGCCGGTGCGGCGCCTGTGACATAAAACACAGCGGGCTCGCCCAATGGCGCGGCTACCGTTACCTTCCGCCCTGCTGTTTCCAGCGCATATTCTTCCCCGGACCACAGGTGTGTCCACCTGCCCGCAGGCAAATAGCAAGACACTTCCGCCACACCGGGTTCCAGCACCGGGGCCACCATGAATACATTACCCACAAGAAATTGCTCGAAGGCAATGTTCCGGACATTATCGTCCGCAGGATAGTGAATGAAAGGATGCCGCACCACGGGCAGTCCGGTTGTGGCGGCTTCTTGCACGAGTTCTTTCCGGTACGCCGCCCACGCCGCATAAATTCGCGCACATCGGCTGAAATGCGCCAGAGTTTCCGCATCTGAATAAAACTGGTGGTTGGCTTGGGGCGCCACCCCTTCATGGGTTCTGAATACAACGGAAAAAGCGTTCATCTCCATCCACCGCATTAACAGTTCCCGGTCCCGTCTGAACCCAACCATTGGCAGGCCTATGGCGGTGTACCCGCCAATATCGCTGTGATTGAAAGCATAACCGGACATGCCGCTGCTCAATAATCCACTTACGGCGGATTTCATGCCGTCATGGCGGTCCCACGTCACCATTTGGTCGCCCAACCAGAAGAGCGTGGCGTAACGCGGGCTTTCCCGATACCCGGAACGCATAAAGAAGACAAAATCATCGCCCCGGCCGGTTTCCTCAATGACCTCGCGATTCAGCCGCGCCCACTCTTCCGGGTAACGGTTATGGTAGGCGGCGGCATCTTTATCGCCGTGTAAACGCGCATCATAAGGCAGCGCCTCGCCAAAGTCTGCCATCCACCCCGCCACGCCCGCTTCTATTACCTGCTCATGCATGACCGTCTTGAACCATTCGCGGGCCTCGGGATTGTTAAGGTCAAGCATGGCCGCACTGAAATCAGTATTTTTGATCAGGTAGGGGCCTGCCGTTGCGGTTTGCACGACAAAACCACGTTCACATGCTTCCTGAAACAAATTGCGCCGGTAGTATTCCCGACCCGACGGATCCGCCAAAAACGGATTCACATAGGACATCACACGGATCCCGTCTGACGCCAACTCATTTACAAGCGCCTCCCAATCAGGATAATGGTCGCGGTCCAATTCCCAATTCCACCAGAGCTGTTTTCCCGCGATGGTACGGCGCTGGCCAACCCAATCCTGCAACCAAAACGCGGACACGGGCGTGTCATGTTCACGCAGCGCCTGCCACACGCGGCGCACCTTTTCCGTGCCACCCTGCATGCCCACCACCGCGCCCTCCAGAATCCAATCGGGCAGGGGCCGCATGCGTCCAGCGGCTTCGGTATACGTTTTGATTAAGGATTCCGGCGAATCTCCGGCCAGTATGCTGCCGCGCATCGTGCCGGAGAACAACATGACCTGTACACGTTCGGGCGCGCGCAAATCGAAAACGGCATATTCATGTGTATGAAGGAAAAACGACCGCATGGCACTGGTGAGATAATGGGGTGCGGCGGCGTACGTCGTATGCCAAGTGCCGCCGGCCCCTGCGATGAGGCTCATGAAGAATGTCAGCGGTTGCCGTCCGCGCCCGATACCCTGCTCCATAACGAATATGGGTACACGCCGTCCCTTGAGATTCACATGTGTAAATTGGGCGCCAAAGCCAAAGAAATCTTCTTCCACTGACGAAGCGTGCGTCAAATAGGCTCTGTTGGCGTTCCCGTCGTCTACGTGCAGTTCAAAAACAAGCCGTTCCGGTGTTTTGGCGCTGAAGGACAGTGTGTAAGCAACGCATTGATCGTCGGCACGCTGACCAAGGTGACCGGCAATATGGACCTCGCCGTTTTCAGATGCAATTCGTTCAATATGCTGATGCGGATAACGCCGACGCAAGCGGTCGCGAAACGAAAACATGCCACGCCGTTCCACAACACGCTCTTCGCCATGGGCGGCGCCAACAAAGCCAACGGCGGGAACGCTTTCCCAGAGGGCCTTATCCGGCAAGGCCTCATGCACGACGGACACCATCCCACCGTTATCCGGCGTCCACAGGATACGGAACGGGGCAACATCGAATTGCAGCGGCTGTTCAAGTGCGCTGCCATAAGATAACCGGCCGTACAGCGGCCGCTCCCCCCACCAACGCATTACGGCAGCATACGCAAACATGCCGCCGAACAGTAGCGCCGCAATCGCGCCAATCAGACACGTCCATTTGAGGGTGCGGTATCCCCGTTTCGTCATGGTTCCAAACCAATAAACGCGCGCAAACGATGTTTGAGGCGCTTGCGTTCCACCGCTTCGGCAATCAGCAGCGTAGTTTCACCAAGCACATTGTCATGGAGCACCAACCGCACCTT
>SKQZ01000440.1 GCA_007118765.1 Candidatus Hydrogenedentota bacterium | reverse complement strand
GCGGATGAGACACGGGACTTGCCCCCAAACAAACTCAGTGATTTTTTCTTGCGCGGCCACTCTCCGGAACTGGCGCTGATTTTGTTTGCGGGCTTTGGCGTGGAACTGTCGGAGGCGGACGCTGCCTTTGATAACTTTGCGGTTCGGAATGCGCGCATTCGTGAGGAGGGCGCCTTCCCGCTCTTGCTGTTTTCCCACGGCAACGGCGGGCTGCGCATGCAGAACACGTTCTGGTGTGAGCATCTCGCGAGCCACGGCTACATTGTGATGGCGCCCGATCATACGGGCAATTGTGCCATCACCTTTATCAATGGCGAACTTGTCGTGATGGACAGCTCGCGCGAGGCGCGTGAACGGGCCGCTGACGACCGGCCGCGGGACCTGTCTTTCCTGATAGATGAGATGGACAACATGAATCGCGGCAACGACAGTCGCTTTTTGGGGCGGGTGGACATGGAACGCATCGGCGCCGCAGGCCACTCCTTCGGCGGCTTCACCTGTACATGGCTGATCAACGAGGATGCGCGGGTCAAGGCCATCGTGCCCATGGCGGGCGTGGCGGAGAGCCAGCCCGGCGCGACCTGTCCCGTGTTGCTGTTCATTGCAACCGAAGACATCACTTTGGGCGCGGAACGGGTGGCAAATATTCGTGATTATTATGACAACGCGCAGGGCCCCCGTTATTCTGTTGAGTTCACAGATGCCGGTCATTTCTCTTTCACCGAGATGTATCAGCTGAAGCCTGATTTTGGCGATGGCGTGGGCCACGGCAAACGCATCACGGACGGTACGCCGATAGACTACCCGCCCATGGAAGCGGTGTTTCCGTTGGTGAACGCCTACTCCACCGCGTTTCTGGGCAAATACCTGAAAGGCCAGGACGGGTATGCCGCCTATCTGAACGAAAACCATGCTCCAGAAGACGTGATCCATCAGGCAGCGCCGCTTCCTTGAACCAACATCAGAATAGCCTGTCACGTAGCGCCTGACACCGCCGTACATTTCGGGCCCCTGTTATCCCCCGTTTCGTGTATGGCGCATGCTTTCGTTATACTGTGTGCAGCAACTGCAAAACAAAACCGTAGGAGATGAACCATGACAACAAACGAAGAACAGCATAATGAGGAAGTGGAGCCGAATTACGACATAGCCTTGGCGCTTATGGAGTATGTGGATGATATGTTGCCTGATGCGGAGGAATGGGAAGGTGACATGAACGAAGCGGAACGGGAAGATATTGTGGCGCGGGCTTTCTTCATTTGTGTGACGGCATGGAATCACGCGGCACTGCCCGAGGATTGCGCGGCCTTATATCTCAGCCAGGTGGAGAGTTCCTTTGCGGAAATTGATGCCCCTGAGATATGGGAAGACAGTAAAGATGACATGCTCGCCGTGTCGCAGGATATGGGCGCCGAGTATCCGGGCAGCGACCACATTATCATTGACCACGAGCTGGAGCCGCTTGAAGACGGACAGATGGGCCTGGCCATTGACGTTATCCCGGTGGACGTCGCCGTATCGGTGTTGCGGAAGGAATCCTGAACACAACGCCTGTTGCTGCCGCAATGAAACCAACAAAACCAGGACTGAAGACCAAAACAGAAAGACACGTGTATGCAACCGACGTATTTGCCCGGCACGGAAATTGAGATTGTTAACGAGGTGGAACGGGGCAAAATTGCCCATGTGCTGTTTGATTTCGACGGCACCATCAGCCTGTTGCGTGAGGGATGGCAGCGAATCATGGCGCCCGTATGCGTTGAGATGATTTGCGGCGATACAGAGCCAACACCGGCAATCATTGATGAAGTCAACGTCATGATAGACGAGACTACGGGCATACAAACCATCTTTCAGATGCAGCGTCTGGAAGAAATGGTGCGCGAACACGGGTTGGTGCCGGAAGAAAACATTTTAACGCCGCCCGAGTACAAGCAAATATACAACGACCGGTTGATGGCGCCGGTGCGCGCCCGGATCGCCGAACTTGATTCCGGCGAGAAGACAATCGAAGACTTTACTGTGCGCGGGGTGTTGCGTTTCCTCGAACTGATTGCGCAACAAGATGTCACCATGTATGTGTTCAGCGGAACCGACCGTGATGACGTGCGCAATGAGGCGGACCGTCTGGGTGTTGCCCATTACTTCAAAGAGATTTGGGGCGCGCTGCCAAGCGTGGAGGAGTATTCCAAAGAAAAGATCATCCGCGAAATTATTGCCGAGCACCACCTTGAAGGACCCCAGGTGCTGGCCATCGGCGATGGCCCCGTTGAATTGCGCAACGTGAAGGAAGCGGGCGGCATTGCGCTCGGCATTGCTTCCGATGAGGTGCATGGCCACGGCTGGGATGCTTCCAAACGACAGCGCTTGGTGCGTGCCGGCGCGGATATCCTGACGCCTGATTTTGGCGAGGCCGATACACTCATCCAGTATTTGTTCCCCTGCTGAACCCCGGAACATGGCAACGGCGCCATAACACACACCGCGCCCTGCTTTAAGCCGACCACGGCGGCGACCGCATCACACCAGCAAAGAGCCTGCGAACAGTGCCGCCCCGTGATATTGCCGCACACGAATATACCCTTCATTACGCATTTCCACGCCGCGCCATCGTACCGCATTTTTTTCACGGTATGTTCTGCCGAATCCATTCTGTTTCGCTTCCGCATCTCCAGTTGAAACCCGCCGCTTCGATATAGTATCCTGTATCAATCAATTGATTGATTGATGGCGTAAAAAGATCGCACCCGAATAACCTGTAGTCTTTACCGGGGTTTGTCCCGAAACAGCGCAGACTGCGTCATGCCAGTTGCTTCGTGAAGGCCGCGGGCCGGGCCTTTGCAACCATCACTACGTTGGCATACATTTCTTGTTTACCTGAACCACCCAATGGAGTTGTTTTATGTATCAACACGACGCGCATCTTGCAAATATCGTCACCTCTTACTGCACATGTCTGGGGGGCCTCATGCCGCTTCTTTACTGTGCTTTCACCCGTGTACAACCCCGCCGCTGGGTATTGGTGTACTTTTTTGTCTTTCTTACCGGCGTGCCCACGGTATGGCTGCATGCGGTAGAAGGTGATCGGCTGGCAAGCTTTTTCGACACAGGCAGTAACATCCTGCTTGCGTGGTGGCTCATCGTCGCAACCGCCGGTGATTTTCTGAAACCCGCAGCACGAAGAAGGCTTGTGGGCATCACCCTGGCCTGTAATACTGTTGCCTGGCTTTGGCTTCTTTACGAAGTGTTCGCGCCGGAGAAACTGCCTTTGCTTCGCATCGGGGCACATGGGGAATTCTACGCTGGCGAAATCGCGCTCATCGCAAATTGCTGGGTAGCGGCCATATTGTTCTTCCGGTTTCGAGGGCAAATATCCAAGGCATCGCGCCCATTCATGTATACGATTCTTGTCATGTTCTTCCTTGGAATGATTCTGGCCACCGGCGACAACGACCACATCAGCCTCTATATCCTTCCGTGGCATGCTACCTGGCATATTGTCGGCGCTTTTGGATTCATAACGTTTTGGGCCTTTAACCATGTCCGGTTTTCGGAAATGGCCGCCCACGAAGTATCCTTTGCGGCTTGAGAACGCCGGGCTCTTTGTTTATCCCCCATGCCGTGGTTGCGTTTGTGAGTCCGTGCCGATGTTTTCCGCCAAGCGGTCGGCGCCGCCTGAGTGAAACCCGGCTCAGGGGGCGAGCGTTGGCCACGTAGCCTGTAGGATCCGGCCACGCCCCTGTTTCTTGCCGTTATACATGAGCGTGTCCGCAAGTGACACGGCATAGTCCACTGTTTCGGGCGTGTCGATAAATGTCACCGCGCCAATGGTAATGTCTATCTGCCACTTGGCCTTCATGGTGTCACGCAACAGATCCATGACCCGCTTGAGCAAAATAAGCGCCTGTTCATCCCCTGTATCCGGAAGCAGTATGGCAAACTCATCGCCCCCCAAACGCGCCAGGGTATCCGTCCCACGGAGGACCCCGGCAATAGAATTGGCCAGCGATATTAACAGTCTATCGCCTTCCGAATGCCCAAAGGTATCATTCACTTGTTTGAAATGGTCCAAGTCAATGTATGCGATTGTAAAGGGCAGACCGTTACGATGACTCAACGCAATGGTGCGCTCGGCATGTTCGCGAAACACGCGGGCGTTCGCAACACCTGTAAGGCCGTCTGTGCGGGCCATGCGGTGTTCGCGTATATAGGCATGGCGCAACGCGAGCACAAGTTCATTGACCAACAGGAAAAAACCAAGACGCACGGTTGCGTTCCAGTACGGAATCCAAACGGCGGAATAGGGCGGGCTGTTTGTTATGTCAAGATACCCCCACACAAAAGCGCAGACCAATGCCGTTAGGCGGCCGGCCCTTGGCGAAACAATGCCCCCCGCATACACCACGGGCACAAGGTAGAAAATGGAAAAGCTGATTTCCGTGCCTACCACTGTGTCCAACAGGGCGACCACGGTCAAGAGCAGTGGAACGGCAAACGCCCGCACCCATTGCGGCAGCCCCATTAGAACGCCCAGGGATTCAAGAATCTTGGCGCGGACATCCCCAAACAATTGTCGGGGGATTGGGTTGTCCTCTCGATTCTGTCTTTTATCATCCATGGCAAACCCCGTTATCTCACACAAAACGTCCACTGCTACGAAAGCACTTTGTAACATGCGTAATCTCGAACAACACAATGATATCGTCATTGCGAACAACGTGAAGCAATCTCATGTCCCAGATTGCCGCGTCGGGCTTACGCCCTCCTCGCAAAGACGATTATGTTTGAAGCGAATCAACCTTTCTTCCGTGTATCGCCACCGCAGGTGATGGAGACTCCCAAGTTAACCCATAACAGACGCGAAAGCGGGCATCGCACGCAATCCTCAATTTCGCAGCATGCTGCGTAACAACAGCTGCTTGTTCTTTACGAGCCTTATAAACCGACGAAGGCTCTGAAACAATGATAATACATCTCCCTCCAACAGTCAATACCCAGCAGCCAGCATTCGGAAGACATCGCGTGAAATTGAATTGTATCCCGACCTTGCCTGTTGCCGGCAATTTGTCTTCATGGTTCGCTTGGCGCAGGCGTGCGCCTGCGAAGACACGCTGGTTGCGTTCTAGCCCGGATATTTCATCAGGTTTCGTCGTGAGCCTGTGAAGGTTGCGCCAGAGCAGGTGCTTTGCGCAGGTCGCCGGCTGACAGCGTGTTAGTACACGTCGAAGTCGGCGGGCAAGCAAAGTGCCTGATATGGTGTAAGATTCGAAGGCGCAACCCCGCCACGGCGGGGTGAAATATGCGGGCTAGGTTTTTGGGGGGGCGGGCGGCGGGACTTGGGCTTCCCGCCGCCCGGCAATACGGGGGGTTGGATTTGTAAGCCGTATGCTGCCTGACGCTTTTTGTTCAAGGAGCACGGTTTTCAGGATCAGGGTTGCGCCCAGGGCTGAGAAAGGCGCGATTTAAGGTCAGGCCCATATTCGCTCGGCTTCAAATTCCGTCTATACTATACCACAACATGTTGCGTATGTCAAGTCTTTTTTTAATAATTATTTTTCTTTTTTTGCGACCTGATTTACCGGCTATACTGGGTTGTTTTGGCGCTTGTGCCCAATATATGGGGTGACGTCCTAAAACGTTTGCGAAAAAAACAATCCCATATATTGTGTTTTCGCTGCGTACAAATAAAAATAAACGATACTGCAAAAAACAATACGGACAGGCCTAGCCCGGTTTTTTTCACCGGCTTTCTATTACGCCTGCGCATCTTACGCCATCTCCGCAGGCTCACGACAAAACCCTGTGAAAAACCCGGGCTAGGTTGTGGCGCTGAGATAACGGCAGTTCAACTTGCGGTCACTGGATGGTCGCCTTTTGAAGTCACCGGTGATATACCCATATCTAGTGAGTTGTGCCTTGGGCGACCACAACATTTTGTTGCAATCCGGCAAATTTTCTGTTACGATAAGGATAAGGAAAACAATTTACGCAGTCGTGGGAGAGTGCATGTCTTGGACAACGATGGCTTTCTTAGCATAGAACGCAAGTGTGAGATATACGGCGTTATTATGGCGGTGCTTACCGCGTTTTTAATGCTTTCTCTGATGACCGACGGATTTGAGGCGGGCGCGGAGTCGGGTCGTCCCATTGACGGCATGCTGAGCGTACCCAACCTTTTGGGCGCGCCCGGTGCGCTTGCGGCCGGCGTCCTGGCGGTACTTATTGGCGATGCGGCACACGTCTTATATGCACTCACCATGATTTGGGCATTAAGGTTGTTGGTGCACCGACCCATAGGTCGCCTGTTCACACGTATCGTGGGGCTGCTGTTTTTGACCGGCGCCTTGGCGGGCACATTACAAATCGGGTTTACCCAAGGACTCACCAATCCACAACCGGGCGGCATAGTCGGCCTGTTTGTAGCCGAACAGTTACTGGTAAACAACTTCGGCGTTATCGGGTCAACCGTTATGGCGGCCACGGTAGCGTTCATTGGATTGTTATTGGCGACCGATCTGTTGTTTGTTCACATGTTGGTCTCCCTGCAACGTGTAGCGCGACGGTTACTCCAGGGCATGTGGTTTGTCCTTCGTATGCTTTGGCGTGGCATCATGTGGCTTTTCAGCACCAGCGAAACGGAAGCGCCCGACGCAGCGGAGCAGGCCATGGACATGGAAACAACTGCAACGCCCATGCCTGAGGCAATGGAGAAAGAGGCCGGATTCTTTGCGCGCTGCCTCGCCGCGATGAAGCCAACGGTGCGAAAGGTTGAGGAAGAGGATGCCGCTTTCGACGAATGGGAATCTGAACCGGAAAGGCCCGCACCGTCCAAACCCAATATCGTTGTTGCGGGCGAGACCACAGATACAGCCGCACCGGCATCGCCAACAGGCGAGACGCCTTTTGAAATGCCATTGGATGCCTGCCAACGCGAGATGGAAACGCCCGCGCCTTTTGGGGAGGTGCCCGACCCGGATGGGGACGCCCATGCTGTTGATGAATTGATATCGTCTGAGCGCTCGCCGGAAGCGGACTTGTTCGCGGCATCCCAAGCATTTGAAGATACGGCGGAGACCGCCCCAACGCCGGCGCCGCCTGAAACGCCCCAACCTAGTGCCGCCAAGAACGCGCAGGCGGACGAAGCACATAAAGTGGCGGAAATCCTTGCAGGAAAAACAGAATCCGCGCCGCCTACCCCCAAACTTCGCCGGAAAAGCGTATCCCGACAGGATGATGTGCCCGAGGGATACCAATACCCCGATGTTTACGAACGCCCGTCTCTGGACTTATTTGCTCCCGCCGAACGCAAGATTATCCCCAACCTGCGCGAGAAACTCGGCAAGACGGCCACGCAACTGGAGCAGATGCTGCGCACATTCAATCTCGAAGCGCAGGTGACCGATGTTACGCGGGGCCCAACCATCACACGCTTTGAACTGGAACCTGCGCCCGGAATGAAAGTAAGCCGCTTCCTCTCGCTTACGGACGACATCGCCCTTGCCCTGAAGGCGAAGGGGGTGCGCGTGGAAGCGCCAATACCGGGCAAGGGCCGCGTGGGCATTGAAATATCCAACGAAGAACGGGATCCGGTGGTTGTGCGCGAACTGCTGGAAGATCGCCGCTTCCAGCAGGCCGGCAGTACCCTTGAATTGGCGCTGGGCAAAGATATTGCCGGTGATGTGCGAATAGCGGATCTCATGCGCATGCCCCACCTGTTGGTGGCGGGCGCCACAGGCGCCGGGAAAACCGTCTGCATAAAATCACTGCTGGCAAGTTTGCTTTACCAACACACTCCCGATCAATTGCAGTTGATGTTGATTGATCCGAAAATGGTCGAGCTTTCCATCTTTAATGATATCCCCCATTTGATTACGCCGGTGGTAACGGATCCCAAAAAAGCCGCAACCTCACTCACATGGCTCATCAATGAAATGGAAGAGCGCTATCGCCTGTTTGCCGATCTGCGGGTGCGCAACATTGAAGTGTATAACGCAAGCGTGGAGAACGGCGAAATTGAAATGGAAGGGGCAAATAAGAATCGGGCGCTCAGCATTGTCCGCAAACTGCCTTATATTGTGTGCGTCATAGACGAGTTGGCCGATCTGATGATGCTCGCCCGGGCGGAAGTTGAAGATGCCATTGCACGGCTTGCACAGCTGGCGCGGGCCGTGGGGATTCATTTGATTATCGCTACACAGCGTCCCTCGGTGGATGTGCTCACCGGCGTCATCAAGGCCAACTTTCCGGCGCGCATCTCTTTTCAGGTATCCTCGCGGGTTGACTCCCGTTGCATTCTGGACGAGATTGGCGCCGAGCGTCTGATCGGCATGGGCGACATGCTGTACTTGCCTCCCGGCCACTCAAAGCCCGCCCGCATACAAGGCGCGTTTGTGAGTGATGAAGAAATGTTGGCGTTAATTGCCCACCTCAAACGTCAGGCGCCGCCTCAATACCGCGACGAGATAGAAAACTTCGGCAAATCCAAGGATGCCATGGGCGAGATGGAAGCCGAAGACGACCCATTGTTTGAAGATGCCGTGCGTGTTGTGTTAGAAACAGGCCAAGCCTCGATATCAATGGTGCAACGGAGGTTGCGTGTGGGGTATACTAGAGCTGCACGCTTAATTGACATGATGGAGTTAAAAGGTATAGTGGGCCCTCACACGGGCAGCAAGGCAAGGGAAATTCTCGTGGCCACCACTGCAAAGGAATAACTGATATGAAGGAAAATGATTTTCCTGGCGTTGTTCTGCGGGAGCGTCGAGAAGCGAAGGGGTTCTCGATTGAAGGCGCGCGTGCGCGCACACATGTGCCTCCCCATTGCCTGAAGGCCTTTGAGTCCGGTGTATTCACCAATATGCCCGAACCGGCTTATGCCGTCGGCTTTTTACGCAGTTACTGTCGGTTCCTCGAATTGGATCCCGAGCCGTTCGTGGACCAATATCTCGTTTGCACCCGTCCCGAGCAGCAGGGCGGACCGTTACGATTCATGAAGCGCACCCCCGGCAATGACGCCGCCCTGCGGCCTCGTCCGCGGTGGATGGATGAACTTATCACATGGGGCGCAGTGTGTGCGCTCATTTTGCTGGGCTGGCTCACATACGCCATTGTGGTGCGTCCCGTTGCCGAAAGTTGGCAAAACCGCGTTGACGCCGGCATAGAAATCGCGCCGCCCGTCCATTTCCAAGAAGACCATTAGAGCACATCTCAAGACGTGTATTGCATCCAAAACCAAGTGGCACGGTATAATTATTAGTAGGCAGACGTTTGTTTGGACGTGCAACCACCGCACAGGAATGCACCGCCCGTAGTCTGCGTTTCAATAATAGGATGCGGACACCCTTTCGAAGCATCCCGGAAATTTTTGTTGTCGTGTTGGAGACCTGATAACGTGGAACCCGCCCCACAAAATAGTAACAGCGCAGCGACGGAAACAGTCAAACAGGACGCCCGGCGCGAGATACTGGATCTGGTAAAACTCGCCGTCATGTTCCTTATTATCTTTTGGCTGGTGAAATCCTTTGTTGTCGAAGGTTACGAAGTGCAGGGCGACTCCATGTCGCCAACTCTTAATGACCGCGACCGGATACTCGTTTTTAAACTCCCCCATGAGTTAAGCAGGTTGCGCCTGTTCCGTGCGGTCACGCCATTTCGCGAGAACGACATTATTGTTTTC
>SKQZ01000405.1 GCA_007118765.1 Candidatus Hydrogenedentota bacterium | reverse complement strand
TGCAGCGAAGTACAAGGACTTTCGCGTCATGTTCGATGAAATGGGCGATGAGATTGACGCCGTCACCATCTCCACACCGGACCACACCCACGCGCCCGCAACCTATTGGGCCATGATGTTGCGCAAACATGTGCGCGTACAGAAACCGCTGACCCAGACGATTGCGGAAGCACGGCTCATGGCGCAAACCGCCGAGGAAACCGGCGTAGTCACCTCCATGGGCAATCAAGGTCATGCGCAAGACGGCGTGCGTGATTTATGTGAGATGGTGTGGAGCGGCGCCATCGGCCAGGTGACGGAAGCCCATAGCTGGACAAACCGACCGGTATGGCCGCAAGGCATGACGGAACGTCCGCGCACGCGCCCCGTTCCCGATCATTTGGATTGGGACTTGTGGCTGGGCCCCGCACCGAAGTTGGAATACAGCAGCCGCTACATGCCCTTTAACTGGCGCGGGTGGTGGGACTTTGGTTGTGGCGCCATTGGCGACATGGCCTGTCATATCATGGACCCGGTATTCTGGGCATTGAAATTATACGAAGCGCCCACGTATGCCGTGGAGGTGGTGCAGCAAGAGGGATTGACGCAATACGCCTTCCCAGATTCCAGCATCATCAAATTCGAGTTCCCCGCACGAGGCGACATGGGCCCGGTAACCTTGTATTGGTATGACGGCGGGCTGTTGCCCGAACGCCCCGAAGGCATCCCCGAAGATGAACAGTTGGGCAGCGGCGACAACGGATCGCTCTTTATCGGTTCCGAAGGTCATTTGACCACCGGCACCTACGGCGGCAACTCCCGGTTGTTGCCGGCGGCGCGCATGGAAGACTACACCATGCCGACCCCCTTTATTGAGCGCATCCCCGAGGAAAATTCCTATATGCACTGGATCAACGCGTGTAAGACCGGTACGGAAGCGGTCTCTCCCTTCCACTATGCCGGTCCCCTTACCGAGGTGGCCAACATGGGCAACGTGGCGTTGCTTGCGGGCACACGAATTGAGTTTGACGTGGCCTCCATGACCATCACCAATAATAAAGAGGCGAACCAGTATCTGACGAAGGAATATCGTCGCGGATTTGATTGCATGCCGCTGTAGACGGAAAAGGCGCCACGGTATTCTTGGATACGATGTGCGACGGCACTGCCAAAACCTGCATCCGAAAACGGTAGTCCAATAACAACAAGACACGGGCATTACCCTACACCATAAACAAGGAGTATCCTTATGACCAACAACAAACTTACGCGCCGCGCTTTTCTCGCGGCAACCACCACCACCGCAGTGGCCGGCACGGCCTGGGCACAGCAACCGAATACCGCGCGTGTGGTGCCGCGTCGCGTGTCGCCGAATGAAACCCTCAATGTCGCGGGCATCGGCGTGGGCGGCAAGGGCATGCAAAACATTATGTCGTACCGACGCGAAAACGTTGTCGCCTTGTGTGATGTGGACCTTGACCGCGCGGGCGAGGCGTTTTACCGACTGCCGGATGCAAAAGCGTATCGCGACTATCGAAAAATGCTGGATGAAATGGCAGACGACATTGATATGCTCACCATTTCCACGCCCGACCACACCCACGCACCCGCCGCCTATATGGCAATGAAACTGGGCAAGCACGTGTACGTCGAAAAACCGATGACCCACACCGTCGCCGAAGCGCGACTGCTTACGGCAACCGCCAACGAAATGGGCGTGGCCACGCAAATGGGCAATCAGGGGCGTTCCGGTGATGGCGCGCGCGACCTGGCGGAAATGGTATGGGACGGCGCCATCGGCGATATACACACCGCGCATATTTGGACAGACCGGCCCGGCGGGCGCTGGCCCCACGGCGGCCCGAAAACAGCGCCGCCAGGCGAACCCGTACCGGAAGACATGGACTGGGATTTGTGGATCGGCCCCGCGCCCATGCGCGAATACAACAGCATGTATGCGCCGTTCCGGTGGCGTGGCTGGCTCGACTTCGGGTGCGGCGCGTTGGGCGACATGGCCTGCCATATCATGGACCCCGCGTTCTTCGCGCTGAAACTTGGCGAAGCCGACACGTTCACCGTGGAACCGGTGCAGCAGCAAAATGCAAACGACCAAACATGGCCCACCAACGCCATCGTCAAATATCATTTCCCCGCGCGTGCTGATATGCCGCCGGTGGACATTTACTGGTACGAAAACGGCCTGCTCCCCGAGCGCCCGGAAGACATACCGGCAGACCAGGAACTCGGCGACGGCGGCCGCAACGGATCGTTGTTTGTGGGTACGGACGGCTACATTACCGCAGGCGAATACGGCGGCAATGCACGGCTGATGCCCGACGAACGCATGGCCGACTACGAAATGCCCGACCAGACCATCCCGCGCGTGGGCGGCGGCAATCACTATCGCAACTTCCTGGATGCGTGCAAGGGCGGCGAGCCGGCCTCGTCCAATTTCAACTATGCAGGCCCCTTTACGGAAATGGTGCTGTTCGGCAATGTGGCGCTGATTATGGACAAGAAACTGGAATATGATATTGCCGCCATGAAGGTGCTGAACGATGACCAGGCCGCGCAATACCTGACGAAAGAATATCGTGCGGGATGGGAACTGCCGATATAACAACGGCGCCCGGCAGCCGTATACGCGGCATGCCACCCCACGGAAAAATTTTCGCCGTCAAAAACTTGATGTTTTTGGCGGCGAATGCTATACTACCGCTTCTCATTTGATCCACCCGCCCCCGTGAGCACACTGCCATTGGGGAGCGGCGGTCAGAAACAAGAAGCGAAACAACCCAAACGGGCAGGTGTCGCCGACAGAATCAAGGCGCATGTCCCGGCACGACAATCCGAGTGACTTGGGGTGCGTCGCGTACCAAAACGTTGTGAGTGAAACCCTCATTCGTGTGTCAGGAGAATTGTTATTCATGGCCAATATAAAATCACAGAAGAAACGCAATTTGACAAATGAAAAGCGGCGTCAACGTAATGTTGCCGTCCGCTCTCATGTGAAAACCTTGGCGAAGAAAGCCGACCAGGCAATTGGCGCCAACGAAACGGACAAAGCGCAATCTGAAGTAGTGTCCGCCATCGCGGCAATTGACCGCGCATGTGCAAAAGGCGTCTTGCATCCCAATCAGGCCGCCCGTCGCAAATCTTCGTTACAACGGCGCTTTAATCACATGCAAACATCCTAAAGGCCCGTGCATCGGGGCTTGGGGATATTCTCAAGCATCATTGGTTCTCACAGCCGGATGTGTCTCCCGAAGACACGTCCGGCTTCTTTTGTTGATGCGCCGCCCGGCGGTCAACACCCAACCGAACCCAACTTGTCATTCCCGCCGGAAGAAGGACAGACATACCCCTTCAACCGTTTTTCCGAAAACAGCCTCTGGGACAGGGAGTGATTTTCGGCTGTGGCCTGCTGTTTCCGCGACCGTGGCCGCTTTTGCCATGCTTACGCTGAAACCTTTTCGGACATCACCCCCGTCCCTGCCCTGGCTGCAATCCACAAAAACACAATATGTTGAAATCAAACGCCGGTTCATGTACCATATACAGTGTTTTGCGGTCCATAAGGCTGCGCAGCAGCATCAATAGCAAAGGAGAGCGAACATGGACAACAAGGGCTTTCTGAATGTCGCCTATTTTCTCACGGAATACCTGTTTGATGTATTGTGGGTATTGGTGAGGACGGTATTGAGTCCCGTCTTTTTGATCGCCTGGATGATTACCGACGATCGTCCCATTGGCGAATATGATTGGTGGCCGAATTAACCCGGATATTTCACCAGGTTTCGTCGTGAGCCTGCACCCGTGATCCCATCCCCATGAAAACAGTATGGGGAGACGTGTATCCCGGACACGTCTCCCCAATCCCCTCCCTTTTTTAGAACGAGAGATGTTGTTCGTATGCTAGGCTTTGGCAGCGGGCGCCTTGACCACCAGCATCAGCGCGGCGGCAACCAGACACGTGGCGCCAGACAACAAGAAGGCAATGCGGTAATCGCCCACCTCAAAAAGTCTGACCGTCGTCTCACCCGCCAGTGTAGTTACTTCATATTCGACATTACCGGCAGTACGCATAAGCCACGCGGCCAAAAATGGTCCGAGAAGCCCGCCCGCCCCATAGGCGGTGAACATGCAGCCATAGTTGGCGCCCATGTTCTTCGTGCCGTAATAGTCGGCGGTAACAGCCGGATACAGGGCAAGGTAGCCGCCAAAGCACAAGGCAATGACGCATATCCCCACAAGGTACAACAGATATGCACGCATCCAATCAAGGCCCAGCATAAACACGCCACACAAAATGAACATGGCAATGAGCGTGTTCTTGCGGCCGAGGCTGTCGGAAACCTTGCCCCAGAAAATGCGTCCCGCAGCGTTGAAGATGGCGAGGATCGCCACCGCCACCGCACCGGCTACACCGATGAGTTCAAAGGTGTCTCCGGGTATCGGGAATTCGGTTATGGCCAACACATCAAAAGACTGCCACACGGGCGACGCCTTCATAATGACCATCAGTCCCGCCGTGCTGCCCGCAAGATAGGTCAGCCAAAGCACCCAGAAAACCGGTGTCTTCAGCATTTCAAGGGGCGTATAATCTTCCTGTACGGGCGCAGCACCCGATGCGGCGGCCGGAGGCGTCCAGCCCGGAGGCGAGTATCCGGCGGGCGGGTTCTTGAGCAATTGAGAGCCCAGCACCACGGCCACAAGGAAAATGACGCCCAGCACCATGAAGGTGTTAAACACGCCCACCTGAGGCAGCGGGAACAGGCTGATGCCCGGGAAGGGCTGATAATAGCCGCCCGAAATTAACGCACGCGCCAACGGCGCAAAAACGAATGCGCCTGCGCCAAAACCCGCCACGGCCAAACCGGTGATAAGGCCCCGTTTATCCGGGAACCATTTCACGCAGGTGGCAACGGGGCATACATACGCCATGCCGATACCGACACCGCCCAGAATGGCATAGGTAACCACCAGCCACACGAGCGCCGCGCCTTCGCCGAAATTGCCGGTAAACCGCGCCAGGACAAGACCAATGCCCAACACTACACCGCCAATGGTGCCGACCAACCGTGGGCCCAGTTTGTCCTGAATGCGACCGCCAAAGATAACGGCCAACGAAAACGCGAAAATAACAATCTGAGCGGGCAGGGTTACCTGCGTTTCCGTCCAGCCTTCAAAATAACCGCGAAGGGGCGTTTGGAATACGCTCCAAATGTAGACGGCGCCCAAACTGATTTGGATAATGAGGGCGCCCAAAACGACCAGCCATCGGTTAGAAACTTTTTCATCCGCCATGTGTCGTAATCTCCCTGCCGAGTGCGTTTGTGATGATTTATGTAACGTAAAAAGTGTCGGGCGTCGGCGCCGCAGGGCGCCGGCGCCCGAATCGTATCATTGGTGCGGTTGAACCGCCGTCAGATTATTTGTTCACCAGACGGTTGTGCTCTTCCACCAGGGCTTCCACAACACTGGGATCGGCCAGCGTGGTAACATCGCCAATCTGGTCGGTGGCATCTTCAGCAATCTTGCGCAGGATGCGGCGCATGATTTTGCCTGAACGCGTTTTCGGCAATGCCGGCGCAAACTGAACAACGTCGGGCGCGGCAATGGGGCCGATTTCGGCGCGCACATGCTTGACAAGTTCCTTGCGCAGGTCTTCAGTAGCCTCCACGCCTTCATTCAGCGTCACGTAGGCATAAAGCGCCTGACCCTTGATGTCATGCGGCATGGGCGCCACGGCGGCCTCGGCCACCTTCGCATGGCTGACCAGCGCACTCTCGACCTCGGCGGTGCCGATGCGATGACCGGACACGTTGACCACGTCGTCAATACGACCCATCAGCCAGTAATCGCCGTCTTCATCTTTGCGGCAGCCGTCACCGGTGAAGTACATGTTCTTGTACATGGTGAAATAGGTGTCAACGAAACGCTCATGATCGCCCCACATGGTGCGCATCATGCCGGGCCAAGGCTTGCGAATGCACAGCTTGCCGCCTTCGTTCACTTCCACTTCGGAACTGTCGTCGCGCAGGATAACCGGATCAACGCCGAAGAAGGGACGTCCGGCACTGCCCGGTTTCAGGGTCACGCAGCCGGGAAGGGGCGTAATCATGAAGCCGCCGGTCTCGGTCTGCCACCAGGTGTCCATAATCGGGCACCGTTCCTTGCCGACCACCTTGTAATACCACATCCACGCCTCGGGGTTAATCGGTTCGCCCACGGAACCCAGAATACGCAGCGAGCTGAGGTCATACTTGTTGACGAAGTCGTCGCCTTTCTGGATGAGCGCGCGAATGGCGGTGGGAGCGGTATAGAACTGGTTGCATTTGAACTTCTCGACAATCTGCCAGAAGCGCCCGGCATCCGGATAGGTGGGTACGCCTTCGAACATCAGCGAGGTGGCGCCATTGGCCAGCGGGCCGTACACAATGTAGCTATGGCCGGTAACCCAGCCGATGTCGGCGGTGCACCAGTAAATGTCGTCTTCGCGAAGATCGAACACATACTTGTGCGTAAGCGATGTGTGCAGCAGATAACCGGCGGTGGTATGTACCACGCCTTTCGGCTTGCCGGTGGAACCCGAGGTATACAGAATGAACAGCGGATCTTCGGCGTTCATGTGTTCGGGTTCGCATTCGGGGCTGGCGTCGGCCATCAGGTCTTCGTACCAGACGTCACGGCCGTCTTTCATGTTGCAGGGCTCATCGTTGCGCTTGACCACGATGCACTTTTCAATGCTCTTGGATTCCGGCTTCTCCATGGCGTCGTCCGCAATGTCCTTCAGCCGGATGTTTTTGCCCGCGCGCAGCGATACATTCGAGGTGATGATCATCTTGCATTCGGCATCTTCCGTGCGCGTGGCAATGGCGTCGGCGCTGAAGCCGCCGAACACGATGGAGTGGATGGCGCCAACACGCGTGCATGCCAGCATCACAATCGGCAACTCAATAATCATGGGCAGATAAATGCAGATGCGGTCGCCTTTTTTCACGCCCTGGCTCTTCAGCACGTTGGCAAACTTGCAAACTTCCGTGTGAAGATCTTTGTACGTCATCTTGATGACGTCATCTTCGGGCTCGCCCTGCCAGATAAGCGCGACTTTGTTCTCACGCTCCGTGCCCATGTGGCGATCCAAACAGTTGACGGATACATTCAATTCGCCGTCTTTGAACCATGTGTGTTCCACAACCCGGTTTTCGGTGTCCCAGTTGTAGTCAAGCGATTTGGTGGGCTCTTTGAACCATGTCAGGGTCTTGGCCTGTTCCAGCCAGAACGCATCGGCATTGTCGCCAACCGACGCTTCCCACATCTGCTGGTACTCGTCCATGGTTTTGATGGCGGCCTTGGCCTGAATGTCAGCCGGAGGCGGAAACGTGCGCTTCTCGGTCATCAATGAACTGATGGCTTTGCTTTCTTCGTTCCCCATAATCTCTCCCTTTCTTTTGTGGTTGTTAACTCGCGGTGGGCCAAACAACCCACCATCCATGCTCTTCTTTTACCTAAACACGAACAGAACATCTCTACTATAGCAAGCCGCGAGGCATACTGATGCCACACGGTTAATTCACTCGCCCGTACAGTAAGGCGCATGCTTCTGATCCATGATGCATGCTTGCAGTTCCAGCCCTGATAATACTACCTACCGTTCGTTATAGGCCATTGTATACAACCGCACCCACCATTTTCAAGTTTACACAGCACCACAAAAACCGGGGCGGCAATACACCGTACCCACAAATGCTTTGGCACTTTTCGCGGTTGCGCGCCGCCTGCGGCGCCGTGGGTCATTCCCCCAGGTCCTTTAACAGCGCCGTTTCATCGCAACCGGGAAAGAGCGGACATTTCAGACAATCCTTAAAGGCTTTGTAGGGCAGCTCCGCGCGGTCAACCGCTTGGAAGCCCAGGCCGCTGAAAAATGCGGGAATGCGCGTAAACGTATATACCCGGCTTATCTCAAGCTGTCGCGCTTCCGCCACCGCTGCGGTTACCAGTTGGCGGCCAATGCCGTGACCGCGCATGCCATGACGCACCACCAGCGAGCGCACCTCCGCCAAGTCAATCAGGTCAATATGAAGCGCCACAAGACCCGCCACGCCATCGTCGGTGACATAAACATGGAAATCCCGCGCATTTTCGAACATTTCCGCCAATTGCCGCGACAACACCTGCCCGTCGTTCGCCGCCTGATCGAGCAGCTGCTTCATGGCGACAATTTCCGTCAACTTCGGTTTGCGAATCACACCCATGCGGGGAACTCCTGCGTCATTCTGCCGCGCAGCGGCGGTTGGGGGAAACCGTTTGCCGGGAGGTTAACCCGGATATTTCACAGGGTTTCGTCGTGAGCCTGCGAAGGTTGCGTCAGATCAAGTGCTTTGTGCAGGTCGCCGGCTGACAGCGTGTCAAGACACGTCGAAGTCGGCGGGCAAGCAAAGTGCTTGAGATGGCGTAAGATGCGCAGGCGCAACAGGAAGCCGGTGAAATTTGCGGGTTAACACGGCGTCAAACAACACATTGGCGCCAACTACCGTGTATTGTCGGGCACATCAAATTCACAAACAATCGGACAATGATCTGAAAACTTCACGGGACACACGGCAAACCGTGACATCGTTATTTCCGGGCTGTGCAGCACAAAATCCAACTGGCGCTTGGGCGAACGACTGGGAAACGTGGGCTCATTATCGTTGTTCGCATTCAAAAGGTTCCCGGCGGCCATAAATAGTTTCAGCTCATGATAACCCCAAAACGCATTAAAATCGCCTGCTACGATCATCGGCTTGTCCACCGAGGCGAACAAACTATGCAAGTCCGCCAACTGGCGCTGACGATGCCGGTACTTCAACGACAGATGCACCAGAAACACCACGAAGGTATCAAACTCCAATTCGATGACCAGCCGTTTGATGCCGGTGTCAAAAAAATGAAACTGACGCGCTTCTATGGAACGGTTGGTAATAAATGCGTTGCCCTGCCGGTTCAACACGGGCAAACGCCGCACCAACGACGATTCCCCGTATTTGGATTGATACACATGCTCGTACCCGAGCTCTTGGGCAATCCACTGCGCCTGATTGATGCTTCGCGACCGGTAAGAGCCTTCATCCACCTCCACCAGCCCGATAATATCCGGACATTCTTTTTTGATAAAGGACAATATGCGCGCCGTATTCCGCTGGCTATACCGAAAATAGCCGGTGAACGGAAACGGCAGGTGGTACGCCATGCCTGCGCCGGTGCCATATCGTATATTATAGAGTAAGAATTTTACGGGTGTATTCATAAGCAAGTCTGTTGTCTCGCACGACGCAGGCTTGTTTGTACGCTGAATAGCAAACAATCACGTCCCCGCATACGCGCTTCGTTCCAATTCAGTCGTCTGCAAAACCACGTCGTTCATGAAATTCAGACCGCATAATGATACCAAAGACACGCCGCGTGTTTCCAAGATTTCCGGCCATGAATCGTTTCAACGGGCGTGGGAGATGTGCTATCCTTGCTGTGTCTCTCATAATGGCGTTGTGGCCGCGCATGACGGTGTGAAACATGCGCGACAGCCGTGAACCCGGATATCTCATCAGGTTTCGTCGTGAGCCTGTGAAGATTGCGCCAGAGCAGGTGCTTTGCGCAGGCCGCCGGCTGACAGCGTGTTAGTACACGTCGAAGTCGGCGGGCAAGCAAAGTGCCTGATATGG
>SKQZ01000343.1 GCA_007118765.1 Candidatus Hydrogenedentota bacterium | reverse complement strand
GCTTGCCCGCCGACTTCGACGTGTACTAACACGCTGTCAGCCGGCGGCCTGCGCAAAGCACCTGCTCTGGCGCAATCTTCACAGGCTCACGACGAAACCTGATGAAATATCCGGGCTAGCGGTGTGTTTTGCGGTCTTTCCTGAAGAACAGTATGACAGCGGTTACATTTGCGATGGCGATTCCGGCAGGTGATCCATCATGCGGTTGACTTATTTGGCGTGCATGCTTCATACTCTAATTCACAAGCAATAACGATTCAGCTGCTTATTTTAAGGAGGACATCATGACGAGAGCACATCGGTTTTTGGCCTATGATTTGGGCGCTGAAAGCGGCCGCGCCGTGTTGGGAATACTGGAAGGCGGCAGCATATCGCTGAAGGTGATACACCGGTTCCGCACGGAAGGCTTGTTTATGCTGGGCGTGCGCCAATGGGATGTGACACGCATCTACGAAGAAATGATTTTCGGCTTGGACCAGTGTGTACGTGAATATGGCCCTGACCTTGATGGCATAGCCGTGGACACGTGGGGCGTGGATTTCGGGTTGTTGGCGTCGGACGGCATGGTGCTGGGCAATCCCCGTCATTATCGTGACAAGGCTAACGAAGGCATGCAGGACTATGCGTTTAGCCTTGTGCCGCGCGAGGAGATTTACAAGGCCACGGGCATCCAGTTCCTTCCGTTCAATTCTGTGTATCAGTTGCTGAGTTACAAGAAGAACAGGGCGCCGGTCCTGGACGTGGCGGATACCCTGCTGTTGATGGGCGACTTGTTTGCCTATTTGTTGTCCGGCTGCAAGGCATGCGAATACACCAACGCATCCACCACACAAATGCTTGATCCGACCACGCGAACATGGAACGAGCCGTTGATTGAGAAACTGGGGTTGCCGCGCAACCTGCTGCTTGACCCGGTGTCTCCCGGGACAGTGCTGGGACCGATCCGACCGGACATTGCCGAGCAAACCGGCGTAAATCCGAACGTACCCATCATCGCCACCGCCTCCCATGACACCGCCTCCGCAGTGGCGGCCGTACCCGTGGCCGATTCGTCGGATGACTGGGCGTACCTCTCCAGCGGCACATGGTCGCTGCTGGGCGCGGAACTGGATGCGCCTCATGTTAGCGAGGGCAGCCTGGCTGAAGACTTTACCAACGAGGGCGGTGTTGAAAACAAGATTCGATTCCTCAAAAATATCTTCGGCTTATGGCTGGTGCAGGAATGTCGTCGCAGTTGGGAACATGCGGACGGCGCCTCCCTTGATTACGGCGAATTAACGGAACAGGCCGCCGCCAGCAAGCCGTTCAACGGATGCATAGACCTCGATGATGAACGCCTGATTGCGCCCGAAGACATGCCGACCCTTATCCAGACCCTTTGCCGCGAGGCGGGACTTCCGGCGCCCGAGACACGGGGCGCCATCCTGCGTTGTGCGCTTGAAAGCCTGGCGCTGAAGTATCGTACCACCCTGCGCAAGTTGGATGGGCTGCTGGGGCGCACCACCGGACGACTGCATATTATCGGCGGCGGCGTACAAAACAAGTTGCTTAATCAGATGACGGCCGATGCCTGCGGCATACCGGTGGTGACCGGCCCCATAGAAGCGACGGCATTGGGCAATATCGGCGTACAGGCCATGGGCGTGGGCGTGATCAGCGACCTTGCGGAACTCCGGGCGGCCATTCGTCGTTCTGTGACGCTGGAAGAATATGAACCGCAAAACACCGAGGCGTGGGATGCTCTGGACCAGTAATCTCAGCCCCTTTTGCGGCGCTCTGTTCCATAGTGTGGGTTAGGCGTCGGCCATGTCTTGCACTTCCTGCAGGAACAGTGGCGACGCCGTTTTCAGGATGTCAATACAGGCGTCATAGGCCATTTCGGGGGTGATGGCGTCCAGATGTGGCATGGCTTCGGCGGCGGACAGGTTGTTTTCAAGGTTCTCGGGTCCCGCGTATAACACGTGGCTGGGCATGCGAAAGGGATGGTGTTTTGCGGGCGAGGTACCGCCGAAAACAGCGACCACCGGCACATCCATGGCTGAGGCAATATGCATGGGGCCCGTATCGCCGCCAAAGTACAGATGGCATTGCCGGATAAGCCAGGCATAATGCTTGAGGTCGGGCGTTTCAGGCGCGATATGCGGGTTCCGTTTTGTTTTTTCGTGGATGGCTTCTGCAACGGGACGCTGTCCGGGGCCCCATGTAAGCAACACCTCGAAACGGCCATCCGCAAGCAGCAGATCCACCAAGGCGGCATAGTGCGCCAGAGGCCATTGCTTTTCGGGACGGTCCACCGCTGCATGAATCGCCACAATCAACTTGCCGCTTTGGAACTCCTCATGGATGTATTCCTCAACAGCGTCTTGTATGTCTTCTGATACGGCGATAACGACATCAAGATTTTCGCGGGCCGCGCCCGCAGCCTTCGCCAACAGCATGTTCTCTTCGATCCGGTTCATCCGGTTGGAAGGTAGAGCAACGCGGTGGTTGGCAAAAAGATGGCTCATTTCCTGAGCGCGGGGGGATGCAAAGGCATAGCGGTCTTTTGCGCGGCTGGCGCGCAGGACAAGGCCGCTTTTTAATATCCCGTGAAAGTCCAGCACCATGTCATAATTGCTGTCGCGAATCATCTTGCAAAAGGCGCGGAACTCACGCGCGCCCTCCCAGAACCCTTCGGGACGCTCGAATACATGCACCTGATCGAGGGCCGGGTGATGGGCAACAACATCCAGCGATTTGGGTTCCACCGCCCAATCAATTTGTGCATGGGGGAAGGCATCGCGCAATGCGTGCAGTGCGGGCAAGACGCGAACGACATCGCCGATTGCGCTGAATCGAATAATTAGGATGCGAGGTACGCCGTTAAGCATGGAACCGTTCCTGCTCCTGCCGCGCATGGGCTGTCTGAACATCACTGCGTGTGGCGGGGCGTCATTGACAACAACGCACAGGGCATCATGGCGGCAATGATCACATTGCCTGTTGAAAAGAAACTGGCGGAGAGGGAGGGATTCGAACCCTCGGTACGTTTCCACGCACACACGCTTTCCAAGCGTGCACCTTAAGCCACTCGGTCACCTCTCCCAAGCACCGGATTATAACGCAGCCGGGACACAAAAGTAAAAACGCGAACGCCCATGCGTGTTTGGACACCGGTATCCCGCGGCGGTGGGGTCTGGTGTTGCCGTGGAGCGTCGGGTTGCAGTCAACGCACTGCTCCGCGGGTGGGACCTCACCAACCCGATGTTTTGTTGGAGTTTGGCGGTCATCCATTCTATACTAGACACATGACGGAACATGTTTTGTGCAGCGTGCAACCGTAAGGAGGCGAGAAGTGTCCTTTTCATATCCGCAGCAGCCGATGCCGCCTTATGGCGGACAGGGCGCATCGTCCGCGCCTTCTCCGCAACCGCCGCAAACACAGCCCTGGGCCTCGCAGGGGCCGCCGCCGCCCGCGCCGCCACAGCAATCCACGCAGGCAATGTCCGACGGCGCCAATGATGCGGAAGGCTTGGCGTTGTTGGCCGTAACCATTATTATCCATATCCTGCTGAACGTGTATTGGCTGTATGCCGACAACCATTTGATCCATCTTGATGAGGCACACCATATCAACCGGGCCGTTGCCTATTACGAAGCGCTGTTTCCCTTGGAGCAGGCCAGTCTGTTTGAACGCGGCGTGGCGGCATTGGGCGTGGAATCGCCGTATCCGCCGCTGACACATCTCGTGGGCGCCGCGTTTATCCGCGTATTGGGCTACTCGACCAACACCGTCGCGTTCAGTGGCAGTCTTTTCCTGGCGCTCTTTCTGCTCGGCGTCTATTGCTTCGCCCGGCGGGGCATGTCGGGACGCAATGCGTTTCTGGCGGCCTTTGTTGCCGGGTTCATGCCCATCATTTTCGGCGGTGCGCGCTATTTCATGCCGGATTTGTTGTTGGCGGCGCTGATTGCGTGGGCCATGTACGCCTTGCTCAAATCCGACCGGTTCAGGCAAACCGGTTGGGTCACATGCTTCGCGCTTTTTTCGGGGCTCGCCCTGCTCACCAAACAAACGGCCGTGGTGTATCTGTTTTGGCCCGCGTTGTTTGTGCTGTTGTGGGGGGCATGGAGCGCCGTGTATCCCAAGAAAGGCCCCGGAACGCCACTGCGCCGCACACGTGCGGCACAGCTGGTATTCAACATCGTGTTGGCCGTGTGTATTGTGTTGGGCGTGTGTTCCTGGTGGTATACGCGCCATGTGGAGTACACGTATACGTGGTGGAGCACCCAGCGGGGCGGCGAAACCGGACTCCTGCAACCGGGCATTGCCGCGCGTATCCAGTTCGCCGTGCCGGAGGCCATGGAAGGGGCGGAATCGCGCATCTATCTTGATCCCGCCATCTCCCGGCTTCATGAACCGGAGGAACCGGTCGCGGGTGTAACCGACTCGAACGACGTCAACGCAGATGTGCCGCCGGAACCTGAGGAGACGACCGCGGAAGACGCCGAAACCAATGCTGTGGACGCGGAAAACGAGACAAGCCTTTCCGATGACGCCAATGAGGACGCCCTTGAAGACGCCGCGGCCTTGCTTGCGCCGTTGGAGGCTGTGTTCGAGGCGGCGGCCGAGGATAACGATACGCCGCCTGAACCGGCAGATAATGGGGCGCCCGAAAACGGGGCGGAGGCTTCGGAGACATCGGAAGGGGAGGAGGAAACACCGGAAGCCGTATCCCAAGAAATGGCGCCGCTTCAACCGTTTGACTTGGAAGAAGACGCTGTGAATGCGGCGGCAGGGGCGGCGTCGCAGGAACCGGAAAACAACAGCAAACCGGAACCGACGGCGGCGGAAACGGCGGAAGAAACCGAACCGGTAACTGCGTCCGATGACGCCTCCCTGTTGGCGCCGTTACAACGCGACTGGCACGTATATCTTTTCTACCTGGTGAACGAGGCCGTGTTCTTGCCGCTGGCGTTGGGCGCGTTTGGCGGGCTGTTCGCATTGTTGCGACGGCGCAACCGCAACCGCATGACCGTAATGCTGTTGATATGGCTGGGCGGCGCGTATGTGTTGCTCACCGGAATGTTCACGGTGCGCAGCCCGCAATTGTTGTATCCCCTCATGCCGCCCGTGGCGGTGCTTTGCGCACTGGCGCTGGACGCCGTGGCGCGGTACCGATTGCGGCGGGCTCTGTGGGTACTGCTGGTGTTGTTCTTTGCAGTGCACTATATCAACCTGACCTTTTTTTCCTACGGCCCCCTCAAGCGGCTCGAACTTCCGGTCTACCGCACCCATCCCGTGGTGACTGCACGGGGCAACCGCGGCGTGACCGTGTATAAGGATCGGGTAAACCTCGGGCATTACACGCTGCACCCCCCCGAACGGGGCGAGGTTATCACCGAGGCCGTGTTTGAGCGAATGTTGGAATACGAACACAACCGCGAAACGCTGGACGGCCCCGTGGCATGGTATCAGGTTGTTGCCGAACGACCGGCACACCTCAGTATGGACTTCTACGCACGACAGTATCGGCCCGCACCCAACCCGCTGCAGCCCCACGTGGATGAAGACAGCGTAACGCCGCGCCGTCCCTTCGCCTCCGTAAAATGGGAATCACGAACCCCCGAAGATACCCTGCCGGAACTGGCCGAAACGGCCTATGTGGTGTTGAAACGCGACCTGGAAGGCGACTATGGGGCCGGGCTGGAGTCGTGGGCCATGTTTTTGAAGCCCCACGGGTTTGAAAGCATTTTCAATCGCCGGTTTGCGGGCTACGGAAAGGCCACGCCCGGATATGTACACGTAATGGCGCGCAAGGATATCCCTGCGCCGGACGAGGTGACCGACATATTTGAACTGTATGAGTTGCTCGACCGCGACGGCAAACATTGGCTGCTGACTGATGCGGAGCGGGAGCAGGCGGAAAAACGATACGCCCAACTCATTGAAGCCTATTCACGGGTGCGGCCGCTGAACGATACGGTCAACCTGCTCGGTTTCCACGTCAAAAAAGCCGCCGATAACTGGCACGTGCTCCGTTTTGTTGTGCAGGCGCGCGAAACCATCGAAGAGGATGCCGTCATTTGGTTGCGGGCGCGGGTACACGAGGACGACCGTGAAGCCCTGCATGATGTGCATGCCGCACAAGAAACGCTGGCATGGCATTTTACGCCCACACCGGCAACAAGCACTTGGAAACCCAATCAAGCACTCGTGTTGACACGCCCCGTCATGGCCGCGCCGGCGCGCTATCGGTTCCAAATCGGAATTGTCCCGCCCGATCAAACGGAACGCCCCGAAACTGTGGTGGAAACAGACTGGGTGGATTTCGCAGACACCAAGTAGCAGCCGCCATCCAAACTTGTCACGTGATGTCCCTGACGGCCCGATGGAAACTCTTATTATATATGGACCAGTTTACGGGGGTGGGGGCTCCATATCCGGGCTAGCGGGGTGGATATGTCATCACGTCCGGCGGGTCGGCGCCGAGGTGGTACACCCGTACACGCAATAATCCTGCGTGTGGGTGCAATGCGCGCATGGCGGCTTTGGACAGGTCTATGACCCGGCCACATATATACGGTCCCCGATCATTGAGGCGGCACACGACGGAACGGCCGTTTTCGGCCACCACCAGATAATAGTCGCCGAATTCGCCGTCGAGCATGGCGCAGGAGAATGAATCATCACACATCAATTCGCCGGAAGCGGTGATTTCACTGCTGCTGCGCAGCGTGTAATAAGAGGCCACGCCTTCCGTTACCGGCTGCATCGGTTGATGCGAAAGCAATACAAAGGCCATTATCTCAACTATCAAAACCGTCTCTCCGTCTGACGTTGTTACCTGCACAGCGCCGCGTGTTTGTTGTAAACAGGCGACCTGGGCGGGTGTGCCGGCTGCATTACCATGTGCAGGCCCGGCTTGCGGCACCGCCCTGAAGGGATGCACGCAACGCCGCATCAACCAATGACACGGCTCTTTTGTGTTCAACGTCCGAGTTTTATGTAGTTAGGGCGGGTGCTTTTGTTTTGTTGTGTCCCGCTCGTTTCTGCCATTGTGGGTAAGGATACAGGAAACCCGTGGGCGGGCGCAAGTTTTTTTGATAACCACTCCCAAGACCACAGAGGACTGTCCCACCGGGCCGGTCGGATGTGGTGCCGACCGGCAAACGGGTGGCGAAATATGCGGATCAGCCTATTCCAAATGTTGGCGCGGAGCGCGCCGCATGAACCGCTCGCTGAAAATGTTCTCAGGCAGGTCCACGTTGTATTCCACCTTGAGGTAGTCAAGCGTGGTTTCGGTGCCCATGTTCGTGTCTTTCATAAACGACTGCGTGACCGTGGGAAACCCCTGTATGGTCTCGACCTTCCGCGCTTCGCCCACGCGGTAGACATCGCCGTCCTTCTCAAATTCAACCTTTACCGGGATGAACGTTGACTTGTGTATGTGGGTGGTGAAGGAGTCAAACTCCACGGCGCCGGGGTTCTTCGGCGTACTTTTCACCACATAATAATTATCTGTTACTTCCACAAGTTCGTGGTCGTCTTCCAGAATGCCGCGCCCGGACACATCCTCATAAAAGAATGTAGACCCCACAAAACTGGTTCGTTTGTCGCCCGACGCGATTTGACGCACAGCGTCAAGGGCGGGCAGGTACAGCCAGCGGTCGTCGTCCCGGTCCACATATTTCCAGACCATGAACACCGTTTCACGCACATCCGCAGGCCGCTGAAAATAGACATAGAACCGCTGTTCGCCATCTTCATCGTCCATGTTGCGGCGCAAAATAACGAACTCCCGTTCACGCGTGTTGCCTTGACGGTCTGTAATGGTCATCTGAACGCGCGCGCGTCCGTCGTCCCCTTGGTAATAGGCGACATGGTTGGATTTGCGCACAATTTCATCCACACTCGGCGTATCCTCAGCGCGAACAGCCGTCAACGCAAACAGGGTTAGCACAAGTACGGCCATGACTCTTGTTGTTTTGGTCAGCATACGGTTAACCTCCTATGTACAGGTTGTCGTGTTTGGGGCATGGCGAATGGTTACCGGAGTTGTATCCGGTCCATACCATACCAAACAAATTATGTACTGTCCTTATTCGATTCTTCAAATACTGGGCCCAGACACTTTTGGCGTCGGGACATGAGAAAGCAGAATCCGGCGGCCACGGCTATCACAAGCAAACTAATCAAGGACAGCGTGGGCCATGACGCATCCAGCAACTGCTGGATATTGACGGCCACCGCCGCCGCCGCCACCGCCGCCGTCACCACGCAGGTGCCGCAACGACAGGTCAGTTGACAAAGCCGGTTTGCCGGGAACAGCAGCGGTTCCAAATAGCGTATGAGCGCGGGCATCAGGAACAAGGTCGCCAGCCCGGATGCGCCGAGTATGGCCGCCATGAATACGCCCACCGTGTTATAGGGCACCAGCGGGGCGGCCAGGAGCGGCGTGAAACCAATGGCGACGGCCGCCACATTGCGTGTGATGGCCCGGGCGGGTTCGCCGAACATCAGCGGGTACGCTTCGCGCCATGATTTCTTTTTCGCATACATATCCCGCGAGCGGGACAGGAAATGGATGGCAAAGTCTATGGCCAGTCCGAGGGTTAACGAGGAAAGCACGGCCACGGGCATGTCGTAATCCTTGCCCACAAGCCCCACGACACCATAGATAAGCCCGATGGTGACGGTAAGGGGCGCCATGGACAGCAACGCCCACAAGCCGGACCGGAACAACACGGTCATCATAAACAGCACCACCAGAAAACTGCCGAGGAAGGCCTGCAACATGCCCATCACCATCTTCTCCTGCCAGACCACATTGATGTAGGTGAGTCCGAACCATTGGTGTGTCAACCCGAACGGGGGCGGGTTCTCGGCGATGTAGGCCTCCATCGCCTCTTCCACCGCTTTCATGTCCTGGTTATTGCCGCTCACCAACTGAATCCAGATACTGCTCTGGCGATAGTCATGTGAAACAAAATGATACAGGTCATGCGGGCGGTGGCTGCTTTCATAGGTCATCAGGCATTGGGCTACGGCGCGGGCATTGTCGGGCACCCGGAAGTAGGCCGGATCGCCTTCCATCAACTCGCGGTAAACGGTTTTGACAATATCCGTAATGGAATTGGATTTGCCCACAATGCCGGTTTTCCCAAGGGCCGCCTGCAAGTTCTCAATATACTGCAGGGCCTCTGGTTGCTTGAACAGTTCGCCCCGTTGTTCCTCAAGGTCCACAAAGGTCAAAATGGCTTCCCATGCGTCAACCCGTGCTTCCGCCGCATCAAGGTCTTCTTCCTCCGCTTCCATCAGCGCGTCCAAGGCCGTATCCAGCGCTTCCGCCACACGTGCATGCACTCCTTCGATCAAAGCGTCCACGTCATCAGCTTCCGAGGCCAGCGCGGGTATGGCCGTCGCAATGGCGTCAAAGTCCTCGCGCCATGCCTCCGGTATGTCAGGCGCCGCAATGCGTTCGCCCAGCCGCGCCTCAAAATCAGCGGCATAATCGTCAAGGTCTTCCGCATCGGATTCCGGCGCAAGCGCCAGATAGGCCATGTAGGTGCCGCCAAAATGCTCGTTGAGCACGCGGTCGGCCACACGAATGGGATGCGACGCCTTGAACCAGCGCGTCGGATTGTCGTTTACCGTGATTTGCGTTATGCCGTAGATGGCGACGGCGATGAGCAACACGGAAAAGCCAAGCACGTATTTTGCCTTGTAATAGGTGAACCTGCCTGCCGCGCCCAAGAGGCGTCCCATGACCGTATGGGTCT
>SKQZ01000362.1 GCA_007118765.1 Candidatus Hydrogenedentota bacterium | reverse complement strand
TGTTCGCCGAGGTGAACCTGCGTATTGAAGAAGGGGAGCGCATCGCACTGATCGGACGCAACGGCACAGGGAAAAGCACGTTGTTCCGGCTTATTGTGGGCGAGACCGAACCCGACGGCGGTACGGTGGAGCGGATGCGCCGCGCCCGCATCGTATATCTTGCTCAAATCCCGGATGCGCCCCCCGAAACGACGGTGGAAGAAATCGCCCTCACACCGTTTGCCGATTTGCTGCGTATGGAGACGGAATTGCATCGGCTGGAACGCTGCATGGCCGAAGGCGAGGCTGCCGCCGTGACCGCCTACGGCGACTACCAGCACGCCTTTATCGCCAAAGGCGGCTATGAGTTCCGCACACGGGTGCGCCAGATTCTGGGCGGGCTCGGCTTTCGACCGGAAGATTTTTCTTTGCCGTTCGGCACACTCAGCGGCGGATGGCGCGCCCGTCTAATGTTGTCCCTGACGCTGCTGCGGGAAGCCGACCTGTTGCTGCTCGACGAACCCGAAAACCATCTGGACATGGACGCGCGGGAATGGCTTGAAGAGCATCTGCAATCGCGACCGGAGGCCATGGTGCTCATTTCCCACGATCGGCGCATGGTCAATATCCTGGCGAACCGGGTTGTGGAGATCGAGCATGGCGCACTGTCCAACCACACAGGCAACTACGACGCATGGCTCAAGGCGAAGGCGTTGCATCGTGAGCAACAACAAAAGGCACACGAACGGCAGGAGGCCTTTATTCGCAAGGAACAGGCTTGGATTGACCGGTTCCGGTACAAGAACACCAAGGCGCGACAGGCACAAAGCCGGATCAAACGTCTGGAGAAACTGGAGCCTGTGCAGGCGCCCGTCTCCGAAATGGATGCCGCCGCCTTTAATATGGGGCCGGTGGTTCGTTCAGGCGAAACGGTACTTGACGTGCGCGACCTCACCATGGCCTATGACACGCCGCTCTATTCGCAATTCTCGTTCACGCTGCACCGAGGCGAACGTGTCGGCATCATCGGCCCGAACGGCTCCGGAAAAACCACTCTGTTAAATCAAATGGCCGGCAGGATCAACGGGCTGTCCGGCGTTACACAAGTGGGCCATAATGTCACGTTTTCGTTCTATGAACAGCATCAGGAACACCTCGAAAACGACAATGAAGTGCTGACGGAGATGCAACTGCACCGGCCTGATTGGACGCCGCTGCAATGCCGCAATTATCTGGCCCGGTTCCTCTTTCGCGGTGAAGAAGTGTTCAAGTCGGTGGCCGTGCTCAGCGGCGGGGAACGGAGCAGGCTTGCATTGGCAAAACTCATTGCTTCCGACGCCAACCTGCTGTTTCTGGACGAACCCACCAACCACCTCGACATGAGCTCGCGGGAAGCGCTGGAGGCCAGCCTCGAATTGTTTCCGGGCGCACTTATCATCGTCAGCCATGACCGTACTCTCATGGACAAACTGGTGGAGCGCCTCATTATAGTGGATAACGGCGAGGCACGTCTTTTTCAGGGCAACTTCACGGAATATCGGCAATGGCGTCAAAGCAACAATAACTTAGATGACCGGCCGCAGCAGACCGTGTCGGAGTCTCGCAAGAAAAACCTTGAAGAACGGGAGCGCAAAAAGGCACAAGACCGGGAGTTGCGGCGTGAGCAACGGCTTTGCGAAGAACTTGAAGCGGATATCGCCGCCACGGAGGCAGACGTTGCGGCCATGCAGGCGCAATTCGCCACGCTCGATCCCGCAGATTATGAACAGGGGCAACTGCTCACCGAGCAATATGATGCCCTGCGCAACAAACTCGAACATTTATATGAACGCTGGACACACATGGCCGACGGGTAATAGACATTACGGTTGCGGCCATGACCATACTGTGCTACAGTACGTTTTTTATTACATGCAAACGTGTTCCATGAAGGGGATAGCATGCCGAACAGTACACCTGATATGCCGGACATCATCGCGCACCGCGGCGCCAGTGCGGTTGCACCGGAAAACAGTATGGCCGCATTTCGCAAGGCAATGGAAATGGGGGCCGATTGGTTGGAGCTGGATTGCCGCTTGACCCGCGACGGCCGGCTGGCCGTGCTGCATGACCCGGACATTATCCGCATAGGCGGCAGAAACGTTGAAGTGGTCGACATGGACATGGGCGATGTGCGCGCTTTGGATGTGGGTTCATGGTTTTCGCCGGTCTTTGCAAGCGAGCGCGGCCCGGCGCTGGAAGATGTTATTGCCCTTGCGGACACACACATTGGCGTGTACGTGGAACTCAAGAGCGTGAAAGATGAAATGCCGTACCTGGCGAAACTGCTCGCCGCGCTCGGGGATAGCGCCGCGCCCCTTGACGAACACGCCTGGGACATGCTGATGGACACGGCCGCCCGCCTCAGCGCGGACAGCGTGCGGGCGGCACGGTCGGTGATTGACATCGTGCGCGGCAGCAACCCGGCATGCCGTATCGTAACCCAGTCGTTCTCCCCTGTTATTGCCACGGTATTCCGTCGCGAGGCACCCGACCTGCGCTTTGAATTGCTCGGCATGGACCTGTCGGACCAGCCCGACCTGTGGCGTGATTATGTGGCATTCGGGGAGCGCATCAATGTGGCCGGATTCAACATCAACAAGGAATCCATGACGGAAGCGCGGGTGCGATATTTTCATGAACAAGGCCGCAGCTGCGCCGTGTGGGTGGTGGACGAACCCGAAGACATGGTGGCGTGCGCCCGTTGCGGCGCCGATGCTATCATCACAAACAAACCCGACCTGTGCCGTGATGTACTGCACAGGCTTAACGCATAAGGAGCATGCTCGTTGCGTCCTCAATTCGGCATTGTAGACTGGGCGGTGGTAATCGCCTATATGGGCGTCATGGTCGTCATCGGCCTGGTGGTCTCGCGCAAGCAGACGGATACGCGCTATTTCTTTCTTGCGGGGCGTTCCATGCCCGCGTGGGCGGTGTCGTTGTCCGTACTGGCCACGGCGCTGAGCGGCGCCACCTTTATCGGCGCGCCGCAAATCGCGTTTGACGGCAACCTCACCTATCTGATTACCAACATCGGCAGTGTCATATCCGCTTTTATCATTGCGTTTCTATTTGTGCCGCCCATCTATCGCGCAGGCACCGTCACCATTTACGGCTATCTTGGGCATCGCTATGGCGTTGGCGCCCGTAGTGCGGCGGGCGTGATGTTCTTGTTCGGACGCCTTTTGTCTTCCGGCGCAAGGCTGTTTATGGCGGGTATCGGCTTTGCGTTGATGCTGTACGGCGACGCCACCACGCAGCAACTGGTATTTGCCGTGGTGTTGCTCGGCGTAATCGGCACCATCTACACCATTTTCGGCGGTATCCGGGCGGTTATCTGGACGGATGCCCTTCAAATCACCGTGATGGTAATCGCCGCCATCTGTTCGATCTGGCTGCTCTGGCGGGCCATCCCCGTGCCGGTCGCCGAGATGGTCGCGGCCTTGCGGGACGCGGACGGCGTTAACAAACTACAGCTGGTCAACACAGATATGTCCATCAGCAACCCGTACACCTTGTGGGCGGGCATATTCGCCATGACCGTGGTGGGGGTATCCACCCATGGCGTGGATCAGGACATGGCCCAGCGGGTAATGACTGCACGGTCGCCGTTGCAGGGCGGCTGGGCGCTCATCAGTTCCATTCTGCTCGGCGTACCCGTGGTGTTGCTGTTTATGGTTATCGGGCTGCTGCTGTTTGTTTTCTATCAGCGCCCCGACCTCATGGGCGCCGCGGCGCCGCAAGACATCGTGGAGGATACCCGCCGCGTCTTTCCCCAGTTTGTGTTGCATCATCTGCCAACCGGGCTGCGCGGCCTGACCATGGCGGGATTGATCGCCGCGGCCATGAGCACTTTCGACTCGGCCATCAACGCCATGGCCAGCTGTCTGGTGGCGGACGTGTATGCGCCGTGGCGGGCATGGCGCACCGGCAAGACCCCGGACGATGACGGCGCCATGCCGGATCTCGCCGGTTCACGCGTTGCGGTGGGCATCATGGGGACCATACTCACGGGGTTTGCCATCGTCGCCATATTCATGCAGGAACGGGGCGGCGATCTGCTCATCAACTTCGCGCTGGGCGTCATGGCCTTTGCCCTCGCGCCGCTGTTGGGCGTGTTTTGTGCGGCCTTATTCACGCGCCGGGGCAACCGCTACAGTGTGTATGCCGCATTTGCCGTGGGCATTGTGGCCGTACTGTTGTTGCAACCCTACATGCTGCCCGGCTGGTTCGGCATCTCCATTGCGTGGACCTGGTGGTGGGCTATTGTCAGTCCGCTCTGTTTCCTGGTATGCGCGGCGGGCAAGCCTGCGCCTCCGGCGCCTGCTGAACAAGGTGTCTCCTCATGACCGACAACATGTTTGAAGAAAAAAGTAAAGACACGTCGTCGCAACGAGAGCATCCGTTGGCACGGCGTGTCACGCCGCGCACACTTGACGAGATACTCGGCCAGGATCACATTCTCGGCCCCGGTAAAATACTGCGGCGCGCCATTGAGGCAGACCGCATCACCTCCCTTATCCTGTACGGGCCGCCGGGCTGCGGCAAGACTGCGCTGGCGCGGGTTGTCGCAATGCAAACGCAGGCGGGGTTTGAACCGCTCAATGCCGTACTCTCCGGTGTACGCGACATCCGCGCAATAATTCAGAAGGCGGAGGAGCGCCACGCCGTTAACCACCGCCCCACCATCGTGTTTGTGGACGAAATACATCGTTTTAACCGCTCCCAACAGGATGCGCTGCTGCCGCATGTGGAGAACGGCAGAATCGTTATGATTGGCGCCACGACCGAAAACCCGTATTTTTCCGTGGTGGCGCCGCTGTTGTCGCGTTCACAGGTATTTGAGTTCAATCCCCTTGAAGACGAACATGTCATCGAACTAATGCAACGGGCGCTCACCCATCCCAAACGCGGCTTTGACGATGCGAGCATTACGGTTGACGACGATGCCCTCGCCCACATCGCGCGTTTTGCCGAAGGCGACGCACGCCGCGCCATGAATGCGTTGGAAACGGCGATAATTACCACGCCGGTCGAGGACGACCTTATCCATATCACGCGGGACATCGCAGCCGAATCCATACAACGCAAACTGCTGCACTACGATGGCGCAGGGGACGCGCACTTCGATGCGGCATCAGCTTTTATCAAGAGCATGCGCGGCAGCAATCCCGATGCCGCATTGTATTGGATGGCGCGCATGATCGAAGCGGGCGAACCGCCCCGATTTATTGCGCGGCGCATTTGCATCGCCGCTTCCGAAGAAGTGGGCAACGCCGATCCCATGGCGTTGGTGGTGGCCAACGCGGCGTTTCAGGCCTCGGAATTTGTGGGGTTTCCCGAGGCGCGCATTATTTTGGCCCAAGCCGCCATCTATGTGGCCTGCGCACCCAAGAGCAACGCGTCCTATCTTGCCATAGATGCCGCACTGGCCAAAGTGCGCGAGGAAAAAAGCGCCCCCGTGCCCAAACACTTGCAGGATGCTTCTTATCCCGGCGCGAAGGAATTGAAACGGGGTGCGGGCTATCGCTATGCACATGATTATGAGGACGGGTATGTTGCCCAGGACTACGGCGTTCCCCGGGGCGCGTTCTATCAGCCAAATGATCGCGGCAACGAACAACAACTCAAGGCGCGTCTTGAGGAACTGGACAAGCGGGACAACACGTCGCATGATACATAACCCGAAAATATCTCGCGGGGAACGGCGCCTTACGTGATGGAGCACCCCAAATCCGTTTCAATGTCCGCATGCAGTTGGTTGAGGCTTGTCTCCACGGCGAGGCGGGTGGCTTCAATCGCTTCCGGCGATTCGTCCGGCGGCGGGGGTATGGGCGGCGCATAGGCACAAATGATGTGTGCAAAAGGCTTCTGAACGGGGAAACGGTCCCATGAATTCATTCGCCACGCACGGCTGACGGCATAGGCGTTGGGCACGATGGGCAACTGTGTTCTGGCCGCCAGAATGGCAATGCCCGGTTTGGACACGCGCCGCGGCCCTTTGGGCCCGTCAAGGGTGAATCCGGTCACCGGCACGGTCTTCGCCGCTTCTTCCAGCGCATCAAGCGCTTCGCTGCCGCCCCGCGAGGACGATCCCCGTGCGGCGTAAATGCGCCATCGTTTGATGACCCGGGCGGCAAACTCACCGTCGTAGCTATAGCTGGTAAGGGTGAGGTAGTCTGTACCGCGATTGTAGCACCCCGCCATGGCCATGCTTTCATGCCAAATAACCACATGACACCGACCGTGCTGCCGCAATGTCTCGTCGTGATATTCTCTGCCCCGTGTTTCCACCGTACAGGTGCGATACAGCAGATAAAAGGCGTCTGCCAGCAACACGGGAAGCACGGCAAGTTGCAGCCGCTGCTTTCGGGTAAAGTGTCGGCGCAGGTGTTGTTTGGGCTCCGGGATCATACGCGTTCCAATGCGCGCACCAATTGATACACCACCCGGGTGCGCGGCGTCGGCAGCAACGCCTCCTGTCCGCGCCGGAGTATTTCCCCGCTGATGGCTTCTATTTCCGTGCGCTTCCCTTTGCGGACATCTTGAAGCATGGACGAAATGTTGTCCCGCGTGTTTTCACACACCTGCTCCGCTCTTTCCACCAGGCTATGTCCAAACCGATATCCTTCAGCGCCGGCCACCTTGGTGGCCTCCACCACCAAATCACGCATCAACTGCCGTGTCTCCTGTCTTTGCAACAAAACACCGTTCGGCACATTAAGCAAGGCGGTTAACGGGTTAATGCCCGCATTGATCGCGGCCTTCTCCCATATCACACTGCCCGGCGCCTCTGTGACGGCGGCGTCGAATCCCGCTTTCTGCAGCAGGAACATAGGCGTGTCCGTGTCGCACGTTGTCCATGCGCCGAAAATTGTTGCGCCTGGCGCAACATGCCGCACGCATCCGACATCGAGCCAGGTGACGGCTTCGGAGGTAGCCCCGGCCAATACATTGGCGCTGCCCACCATAAGCGCCAGTTTCTCCGCATTGCCCAGCCCGTTTTGCAGGGTCAGCACCGGCGTGTCCGGGGGCAATGCCAAGCCGCCGGTGGCATAGGCTTTGGTCAGTACCACAATAAGATCAAGTCCAGCGGGGAATGACGTGGTGACAGTCAACTGTTCCCGTTGCAGTGTTGTTGTTCCCTCTACCGTTATCCCTGTTTTGGTCAACATGGCGGCCCGTTCGGGCAGGTAATCAATCAACCATGTCCGGATGCCACAATGGGCAAACCGCGCCGCAAAAAGACAGCCGAGCGCGCCTGGGCCTATTACTGCCACTTTTTTCGTCATTTCGCCTCCATCTCAAGACGCGACCGCATGTCTTAATCTATTTTGCGTCACCACAAGCATCGCGGCTCACATGATGACGCGCGTCCGCTGACCAAGCGTATTACAAGGGACGCACAAACGCCTCTTTTAACCCGGATTTCTGGCGTAATTGGGCACAGGCCGCCGTCGCCGCTTCGCGGGTGGAAAAACCGCCGACAATCACTCGGTAATGTACATCGTCCGCAGATGGAATAACCGCCGCCTCCACCTGCAGTTCCGTTCGAACATGCCGCTGAAACTCCTCTGCCCGGGCACGCCGGTCACTGCCGCTAAACGCGGCCAGCTGTACGCCGAAATCACCGCCGTCAACCGGTCCGGTTTGCTGTACCACCGCCGCAGCGGTTTGAACCGGCGGTTCTGCGGGGGTTATGGGGGTGAGTACCGGTGTCGGCGCGGGCGCGGGCGCGGGTTCAGGTGCAGGTGCGGGCGCGGGTTCAGGTGCAGGTGCGGGTGCAGTCGGTGCCGCAACGGCCTCGGTCACTTCGTTTTCGGATGCCGGTTCTTCCGCCAATGCAGGCGACGGATCGGAAGACCCCAGCCGTGGGATGCGCGTAGGCGCCTCCACTTCGGTCGGCGACGACCGCTGAGGCGACAAAGGCGGCAAGGCCGTCAACCGCGGCGTATTGTCCATGTACGGGTTGCGCGGAGCGGGCGTTTCCGGCGTACGGCGCGCCCCTGTCCGGGGCGCCTCCGATGTCGGTGCAATCGCAGGCGTCGTATAGGTTTCCATTTCGGGCATTTCAGCCGACGCATCCCCCTCTTCATCAGTAAGCGCCACAGCAGTTTCAACAGAGGGATCCAAGCGCGCCACCAGAATGCCGAGGCCGAAGCAAGCCATCGCCACGAACATGGCAACACAGATGACCACCACCAACTGGCCGGTGGTAAATTCGGCCGTTAACAAGTTGTGCTCTTTTGCTTTCTCAAGACGTTGCGTTCTGGACATTGTCTTCCACCTGTTCCGATTGTTGCGGCGTTTCCGTCGCATCTTCTCCGGCTTCCTGCGGCGGCGCTTCCAACGCTTGCAACCGCTCCATTAACTGGACACGCGCTTCATCGAGCTCTGTATAGGTAAAATTCAAATCACGCGCTTCTATCAACCGATTACCGGCCCTATCCAGAAATAGGGCGACCCGCTCCGACCCCTCGTTTTCTTCCGACTCTTTGATCTGACGAAATACCCGCTGCCGACGCAATAACTGCGCGGCGAGATATGCCTGCGCCAAGTCCAGCCGTTCAGTCGTGGTGGCCATGTCATAAAACAAGCGCCGCAAGGGAGAGAAGGCCTCCTGCCGCTCCGCCTCCAGCACCTTGGGGTCTGTATAGCGAACGTTCCACGCGCAAAACACCGTATCCGGCTGTTTGTCGCCAAAACACTTCGCGCAATAATCCTTCCGCGCAAGCGCATCATCCGCCATCACGACCAAGGAATGAACTTTTTGCTCATGCTCAAAGGCCGTATCACACGCGCTGCATGAAGGGGCACATTTGCTAATTTTAATTTCCATATCGCTGACTTATATGCCGAGGCTATATGCCTTGATGTTGTCCTACACTATTTATTGTGGTCATAACCACCAAAAAGCCCTATCAGACCACAACAGATAGTATACCCCATTTTTTTGTCAGACGCAACCATTTTTCATTATCAGGGGGTGGGCCCCACGTCTCTCGCCACGCCGCAGCGGAAATGCACCTGTATATCTCACGCTGAAACAAGCACTTTTGAAACGCCATAAACAGCCGGTGCGCCGCCGGTATGTTCAGATTGGAACCATATCCGTGTCAGTCAAAATGAATATGGTAACGCGCCGTCTCGGCCAAAGCGCTCTTGATAATAAGGCGTTGGCGTGAAGCGTCGTAATGCCATGCATCCTCCGGCAACGCATCGTCGTTGCGTATAACGCGCGTTGGCGTCTCCGGCGTCAACACGCGCAACAGATGGGGCGCCACCAAGTCTTCAAGTGTAATGTGAATGGTCTCCCCCGCTTCGACGGTGACATCCATCTTACCGCTGTTGTCGGTATGGTACACCGTGAATACACTTGTTTCATGGGGATAGATATCCAAGGTGAGGTAAGGCGCCCAGCTTTCGTCGCCAATGCCGGTATAGTCGCGAGCGATATTCATGGGAATGATGGCGCCGTCTTGAACAAACACCGGGTACTCTTCCAGCGGGAACTCGCGTGTGAAGGTTGTGTCCCCTTCCAATACCTCCAGATCGTCAAAGAGATACCGCCACCGGCCGGGTGGCAGTGTAACCGTCCGCGTCAGCGAGTCCTCATAGATGGGCGCCACGAGAAAAGCGTTGCCGAACATATAGTGATATTTGCCGCGTACCGGTTGCATCAGCACGGGCCCGCCCCGATGGGCCTGCACCACATGGCAATAGATGTAAGGGACGAGCTCCGTGCGACGCCAATGGGACTCGCGAATCAATTCCAGTTCAAGGGGGGTTCGTTTCCACATGCGTCGCTCACCATGACCACCGTTCAGGAAGAAGCCGGAAAAGACGGCAAACTGCGCCCAGCGGATGTATAGCTCCGGCTGAATGTCCATGCCGCCGTGATAACCGCCGATGTCAGAACCGGGCAGGTTGTATCCCAACTTGGCGCTACGCAGGATACACCATATCGCCCGTTCAAGGCCCCGTTCGGCGTAGGACCATGTGTGACGATTGTCGCCCACCCAATTCAGCGTGGATGCATCCTGCGGCGCGAACCCTTCGGGATGCGCCCACGGCAGCGGGCTGTCTATGGACCGGCTCATGGTGACAAACTCAGGATTCTGCGTCAACCCGTGCTGATACTCTTTGCGATAAAAGAGGTCCATGTATTGGCGTGTGGTCAGTCGTCCGGCATGGGTATCCTGATAGGGTATGGGGATTTTCCCGAACAGCATGGACGAAAAATAGGTCGCCGTGTCATCCAGTTTCCATGCATCCAGCCCCAAATCAAAAATCTGCTGTTGCATGCCGTGCCACCATTCCATCGCCTCCGGGTTGGTATAGTCAATCAAGCCGCCTCTGCCGCGCCACCATGAAATCTGGTGCCCGTCACCCACCAAATATCCCCGGTCTCTTGCCTTCTCATAAAAATCCCGGGCATCACGAATGGGGGTTGCATCGTTTTGGCTGTTGACCGTACAAGTCATCCAGAAGGCCAGCCGCATGTCCCGCTCCTTCAGGTTGCCAAAAAATTCCTCGGGATTGGGATACCGACTTTCGTCAATGGTAAAGTCATTATTGCGCATTGCCCACGGTGCATCAATAAGGTAGGTGCGCACCGGGATATCGTGCGCTTCATACCCATCAAGCATTTCCAACACAAAATCAGCGGTCTTAATGTCATCTTCCCAGAGCCACGGTTCCAAAGCCCACGCCGGCGTTAACGGCAAATTGCCCCGGCGTTGCGCATTGAATGGCATGCCCCAAAAGGGCCAGACAACGCCGAAATAAATGACAACAAGCACCAACAAGAATAACGCCAGACCCGCTTTTACCAACAGTTTCAAACAACCACGCATATACTACGCTCTCTCTTTGTCGTTATCCCGTCGGGGGCATTTCCAAGGATTCCAACTGTTCCGCGGTAATTCCGCGCAGCAGCAACACTGCAACAGCATCCACTTTGCGGTAAAGGTATTCCGCACACAATCCCAACACATACCATATAGGCGCCGAATACAGCATAATCTGACCGTGCAGGTTATAGGGGATCCCTTCGTAACTCCATATCCGCAGACCCAAGCCGTGGGTAAAAATAATGCCCGTCACATATTCCACGGCATAGATAATCAGCATGTATACAAAGGCACGGGCAGGCAACGGCAACCCCACCCGCATAAGTCGCGTTGCAACGGGCATCAAAATGACGCCAAACAATCCATAATCCAACATCATCCACGGTGACGACTGGCCATGCAGATTGAAATCCCCGCCCCACCCCCGCAGTATGGCGCCATAAAACACCTCGCCAAGCATGCCGCCAAGGGCAAAAATCAAGAACCGAACAGCTGCGCGTTTCACTTGCATGAGCATTTCCTCCTCATGTTTCTATTGGGTTAGACGCATCGTGACCCCTTCCGGGTTTCCCCGAATCACATACAAAGGCCATCCTGTCCCCGACCCACACGTGTACCGAACCTCTTGATTTGGCCAATACCCGGTACGTTGTGTGCTTCATATATCTACCCTTCGAGTAAAGGACAGGTCATCGCCTTACCTTGTTATATGCCGCAAAATATCTTGTCACGTCCGCTCAACCAATTCCTCCGGTTGACAGGTCACCGCCGCTTTCAGGCGTGGGATGGCTATCTTGGTTAAGTAATCCCGTTCCTTGTCAATGCCAATAAATGTTCGATGGCAGCGCAACGCCGCAACTCCCGTGGCGCCGCTGCCACAGAAGGGATCAAGCACCACATTGCCTTCATGCGTACATGCGCGTATGATTCGCATCATCAATGCCTCAGGCTTTTGTGTCGGATGTTTTCCGAATCGCTTTTCTTCCTTTTTGGGCGCGTAAATCGCCCAAACACTGCGCATCTGTTTCCCGGGCTTTTTGAGGCTGTCCTCCGGCCAGTCGTCCTGCTTCATGCTTTCATAGTTGAAACAATGTTTCGCCTGCTTGTTTTTCCGTGCCCAAAGCAAAGTCTCATGGCTTGCCGTAAACATGCGACAGGCAAGGTTGGGCGCGGCATTCGGCTTGAACCAGCAGATGTCGTTGATGAGATGCCAGCCCTGCTGCTGCAAGGCGAAGCCACAGGCATAAATCGAATGATACGTGCCCGAAATCCACAGGCTTCCATTGGGTTTCAATACCCGCCGACACGCCGCTATCCATGTATCATGAAAAACAAAGTCCGCCCCTATGCCGCGACTCGTGTCCCATGTCGCCTTGTTGACGCTTACCCGCTTGCCCGACTGACAGGTGGTGCCATTGTTCGACAAATTATAGGGCGGATCTGCAAAAATCAAGTCCACGCGTTCGGCTTCCATGCCATGCAGTATTTTTATGGCGTCACCATGATAAAGGAGGGTATCATCAAACGTCCATATCGGTTTCTTCATAAAGACTGTGCCTCTCGTGTTTTTCCGTTGATAATCCTATGCGCAACCCCACCGGGATGTCAACCGTTTGCATCAGGACTATCCGGTGATTGGCGTTCAGACATGCTGTCATGCTACTGTGTAGTCATTCTGTTCTTTGTTCAAGAGGCTCCGGGCATGAAAATGTCCACATCATTACTCACAATAAAGGAGACGTGCAACATGAAACGATTCACCTGTTTGCTATTCATAACCTTGACTGCGGCATTCATCGCAGGCGCCGTGGAAGACGATGACATGATCATGGGTAATTACCACGGTGCATTCACCAGCGACAATTGGGAAGACCATTATATCCGCGCTCAGGTGGTGGCACTCAGTGACCGCGCACACAGGCTGGTGCTTTTCATCGGCGAAACCGAGGACGACGCGCTGCGGCTGGAAACACGAGGCAGAAGCGAGGAGGGCGTTGCCGAGTTTGAGGACACCCTTGATCTCGGCCCCTTGGGCGGCGACTTTGCGTTCCGGGCCCGCATCGAGAACGAAACCATGACCGGCGTGTTGCAGGAACAAGGCGGGCAACGCCTAGAAGCGACCTTTGCGCTGCGGCGCGTGTTTATTGAGCCGCCAAACCTCGGCAAAGAACCGCCGGAAGGCGCCGTATCACTTTTTGACGGCACGAACATTGAATTATGGGAACGCTGGCCGCGGCAGTGGTGTCTGCGCGGCGACGGCTCCATGGAGGTATGCGGGAGCAACCTTAAAACCGTGGAGGAAACGTTTGGCAGCGGGTTCTACCATATTGAGTTTCAGACACCGTTCATGCCGAACGCACGCGGCCAAAGCCGCGGCAATAGTGGCGTGTATCTGCTGGGCCGTTACGAAGTACAGGTGCTGGACAGCTTCGGCTATGAACCGGAAGACGCCCTGTGCGGCGGTGTCTATTCGCTTGCAACGCCCATTGCGGATGCCACCCTGCCGCCGCAGCAATGGCAAACATTTGAAATCCATTTCCAAGCGCCGGAATTTAACGAAGCGGGCGAGAAAATCGCCAATGCGCGCATCCACGCCTATCACAATGGCATCCTCGTTCATGACGACGTAGAATTGGAATCCCACACGCCCGGCGGCGTCAGCGGCGAAGAAGCCCCGGCAGGGCCGCTACTGCTGCAAGACCACAGCGGACGCGTTCGGTTCAGGAACATCTGGTTCCTGCCCGACGAATAAGTGACATCACAATAACCGTGTGAACATCGCCCCGGACAGTTCACGCATCGTACGGTGTGCCTGTCCGGGGCACAAAAAAAAGCATTATGTATCTCTCCCTTATCATCCCTGCCTACAACGAAGCCGACCGCATCGGCAACACACTTGAGCAGGTGTTTGCCTATTTGGACCGACAATCATACGAGGCGGAAATAATCGTCGTGGATGACGGAAGCCGTGACGCCACCTCGGAAGTGGTTCGGGACCTGCAACAGACGGCAACCGTCCCGCTGCTGCTGGAAACCTTGCCTCAGAACCGGGGAAAAGGATATGCCGTACGCATCGGCATGTTGACAAAAGCATCGGGGGCCGTGCGTTTCTTTTACGATGCCGACGCATCCACGCCGATTGAGGAGATTGACCGATGTCAGCCGCTGTTCGATGCAGGCGCCGACATCGTCATTGGTTCACGCGCACTGCCAGACTCCGATATACAGATACGCCAGGCATGGTATCGCGAATGGATGGGACGCTGCTTTAACGGTATTGAACGAATCCTCCGCGTCACCTCCCTGAAAGACACGCAGTGCGGGTTCAAGGGCTTTACGGCGGCGGCGGCGGCATGCTGTTTTTCCCGTCAAACCATTGACCGTTTCAGCTTTGACGCGGAACTGTTGTTTATCGCGGAAAAGCACGGGCTGCACATTGCGGAACTGCCTGTTCGCTGGCTGAACAGTCCAAAGTCACGGGTCAACCCATTCACCGACGCCACACGCATGTTCCTTGACCTTGTTGCCATACGCGCCAACGACCTCGCAGGACGATACGACTGACCCGGATATTTCATCACAGTTTTTCGCCATCCGCAAGCCGCTCCAACGCCTCAAGGTCACACAATACCACGCGCCGTCCCGCCACCTCTATTACGCCGCGCTGCTGCATGCGCGTCAACGTCCGGCTGAGGGTTTCCGCCACGGTTCCCAGACGCGAGGCAAGCATTGTTTTTGAGGTGGTCAACTCGATTGCGGACGCGTCGGCGCTCGAACGCGACAACTCCAGCAGATGGCGGGCCACACGGGTTGAAACCTCTTTCAGCGACAAGTCATCTATCATGGACACAAAGCGTCGCAACCGTCGCGATAACATGGCCAGCATATTCATCAATAATTCGGGCCGCTTCCGGGCGACCTGCAAAAAATCGTCGCGGGTGATAAACAGGGTGCGCGACGTGGCAACCGCTTCCGCCGTGGCCGGATATTCACGCCCTTCAAACATGGCCACTTCGCCACACGGCTCCCCGCCCTCAAACAAATGCAGTACCTGCTCGCGACCATCGGCACCATACCGGCACACCTTCACCTGGCCATCCACAATAATGTGGAACCCGTCTGCCGCCGCACCGGCATGAAACAGTATCTCATTCGGTTCATAGCGTCTGGGCCATGAAACAGATGCCAACGCGGTGACATGATCGGAGGACAACCCTGCGAACAAAGGACACGAGCCCAGCCACTCAATACGGGTTGCGACAGATTCCGTAAATCGTTTCATGCGCTTTCTCCTGCAAGTATCATTGTCGCCGCTGTTGGCGGGTATTCTGTCCTCAAGATGGAGCAGCCGCACACACAAGAGGCGTCGTTGCTGCTATTTGCCTTTTCGCATGCCACCCAAAAAGCGATTCTGCATTCTTCGGTTCAACGGGAATACACCGCCGCCCACATCACGCACATCGTTTACGATGCTAAATGCGCCGGGCTGGTGGGTACTCAGAATATCAGCCACACGGGGCAGGTCCTTCCGTCGAATGATAAGATAAATCAGACGCACTTTGCCCTGTACCCCCTGGGCGCCTACCTGGGTCAACCCAAAATGCTCCTTCTTAAGCTTTTGCAACAGGGAGGCCGCATCTTTCTGTGTAATAATCATCACCGAGAGGAGGCCCATCGCCAAGCGCGATTCAATATACATGCCGATATATGTGCCTGCGGAAAATCCGGCTGCATAGGAGACATAATGTACCCACGAGCTAAGGTCCTGCATGAGTTGGTTTAACGCTATCAGCCACACCAATATTTCAAAAAAGCCGCATAACGGCGCAAGGAACTTCATGTTTCTATTCAAAAACACGATGCGCAATGTGCCAATGGACACATCAAGTATGCGTGCCAAAAAGATCAATATGGGCAGTACCCATAGTGAATGCTGTTCATAAAATTGTTGCAGAAATTCGAACATGGACGCGTCACTGTAGTCTTGTGTGTTTGAATATCATGTGTGTCTGGACCATGCGTATCATGGCGGGCCAACGGAACGATTATACAGCAGAAACCGGCCTGACTGTCCACCCCAGGTGTTGTCTAAGCAGCTTCTGTTATTTCAGGTTATAGCGCCAGTGGACACGCGCCGTCCGCCGGATCGGAAAGAAATACATCACCGTCTTTGCCGGTTGCCTCGGCATAATGATGCAAGAGATGCGTACAGAATGTATCCGCAGCATCGCGATGCACCAGATTGATTGTGCAGCCGCCGAAACCCGCGCCCGTCATCCGGGCGCCGAAACAGCCGGAACATTCGCGGGCAATAGCCGTCATGATATCCAGCTCGCGGCTTGTCACCTCGTAGTCTACGCGCAGACTAATGTCCGAAGCATTCATTAACGCCCCCAGCAGCGCGGCGTCCCCTTGTCGCATGGCCTCACACGCCTGTTGTGTACGTTCATTTTCAGAAATGACGTGCCGGGCCCGCCTGAACGGGATGTCCTCCATCATCTCCTGACAGGCCAGCAAATCGTTCATGGTATAGTCACGCAAATGTGAACCGGATGACTGGAAGTATTCTTGAAGAGTCGCTACGGCGCATTTACATTCGTCAACCCGCTCATTGTATTTGGAGGCTGTCAGCCCGCGGGGACAGGCGGTATTGGCGATAACAAACAAGGCCTCCTCGAAAGCCGCGGGAATCAGGTCAAACGCATGGCTGCGGCAATCTAAAAACAAGGCGTGATTCTTTTTGCCGCTACGGGAAATGAACTGGTCCATAATACCCGTGCTCAGTCCAAGAAATTCATTTTCGACCCGTTGCCCCAGCAAGGCCGCCTCAGCATCCTCAAGTTTGAATCCCCCCGTCTGCTCAAAAAACACCAGCGCCGCCATCTCCAGGGCTGCCGAGCTGCTGAGGCCGCACCCCACGGGCACATCGCCCACCACCAGCATATCCGCGCCGGAAACAGGCTTGTTGAGCGCGACCAATTGGTCCGCCACGCCCATGATGTAATCCGTCCACGGCTCCTGCTCATTTCTGGTACGCTGTTCCAATGACAACTCGGCGGAACGTTCCAGGTTTTGTGCATATAAGCACAACACGTTGTCATCCCGCGGCCGCCCTACAATGACGGTGTCATGTTCTATTGCCATGGGCAATACGAACCCGTGGTTGTAATCCGTGTGTTCGCCAATAACGTTGACACGGCCCGGTGCGCGCGCTGCAACAGTCGGCACGGCCTTAAAATGACGCTGATAGGCGTCGCATGCCTGTTGTATGTCAATGCTCATGCGTGCATAACTCCCTTGTTCCCATCGCGTCGTTATCCATATCCGCCGTCTGGTTGTCCTTCTGCACGGCGCCGAGGCCATCGGTATTGTTTTCCACCAGTTGTTGCAGCGCTTCCGGTATGGTTGCAATACACACATTGGCAGGCCCCAGTTTGTCCGACGTAAACACGACCTGTTCGCCCTTGCGGTCCCATCCCACGTGCAGATGCGGCCCGCGCCCATACACGCGGTGCCCTTGGGTCAGCAAATGGGGACGGGTGGTGTTGCCTTCAAAGAGCATGATATCCCCGTGGAAATTATCGGCGGCCACCCAACGCCCATCTTCACTGCCTGACGCATGCCACCAGCTCCATTTGGCCAATGTTTCGGGCTGCCCGTCGGGCCACCATGCCCCGGCGCCAATGATGCGCACCTGTCCGGTATAGATGTTAAGCAGTTTCACATGCTGCTCCACAGGCGGGTCGCTCCGTGTGCCGCCGCTGAACAGAATCTGGTCATCCACCCACCATGATTCATGGGTCACCAATTCGCCTTCCAAGGCATGATACACGTTATAAGGAATGCCATTGCGAATGTCAACCACCCAAATCCGCTGACGTCGGTTGCGATAATCCGTGGGGCCTTTATTCGGTCTCGGCGGCCCTGCAAAATCGGTGTCATCCTCCGAATGAGAAGCAAAACTAAGCAGATTCGGATTGGTCAAGCTCCATTGCACGTGATAGCCATACCCCGGCGGTTCGGGCAGACGGCACAGTTCCCGTATTTCGCCGGTAGCAACATTGATAATGAGGATCAGCGGGCCGGAACCGTCCTCAAAATCGCTCAGCCCAACGGATAGCCACTTGCCGTCGCTGCTCTCGTTCAAGGCCGTGCGTCTTCCGCTTTGGGGTATTGTGGCAATGCGCCGTTCCGTCGCGATTACCGTGGAGGCGCCGCCATCAGGCGTATCCGCGGGGGCAATATCGAGGGCCAGTTCAAGCACATTGTTCTCTCGCAGCACGAAGACACTGTTACGTTGTCGCGCCGCCGTAGGCCCGTTTGTGCGGCCTTCTGGCGTGGCGATACGCACCAACTCGCCCGTGTCCGTCAAATAGCCCATGACTCCGCCTCGTTCACGATTGGATGTGAACAGGATTAACGAGCCGTCGGCCAACCATGACTGATCATGAAAATAGAGGTTGATGTCCCGCGATTCCGACGTGGTCAGGAAGGTCAGGGCAACGCCGGTTTTTTCATCCGTCATGTGCTTGTGTTCGGCGGGAAACACCTCAAGGGGATACTGCCGGGACTCAGCCACAAGCATGTTGGTCAGCGCCATACTTCCCAAAAACACCCCCCATACAATGCTGTTCTTCGTTAACGACATGGTGCGGGTTTCCTCGGTTTAGATACAGTTTCAATGCCAATATGACCGCCCGTTTTGCAACGGGCACGCCATAAAACAAATCAAATGGAACTGCCGCCATCACAGGTCAACACCGCGCCGGTGGTGTAACTTGACGCTTCCGAAGCGAAGTACAAGACGGCGCCGACAATCTCCGCCGGCTGTGCATGTCTGCCCATGGGCGCATTGTCCACATACTGTTGATATATCTCGGGCGTATCTATCAGCACTTTGGCGAATTTTGTCTCTGTCAGTCCCGGACAGACACAATTGCAGCGGACGTTGGCCTGCGCCAACTCTTTGGCCATCACTTTCGTCAGCATGATGACCGCCGACTTGGTCATGGAATAAATGCCCATCATCGGCGACGGCGTCAGGCCCTCGATGGATGCGATGTTGATGATGGCGCCGCCGGTGTCCTGGCCAACCATTATCTGTGCAGCCTGTTGTGCCGCAAGAAAATACCCTTTTACGTTAATTTCAAAGGTCTTGTCGAACATGGATTCCGGCGCATGAATCACCGGCCCGAAATAGGGGTTTGTGGCGGCGTTGTTGACCAAAATATCCAGCCGTCCATATTCCTCTTTGATGCGGGCAAAAAGGCGTTCCACCTCTTCGCTGCGGCCTACATGACACGCGATGCCCACGGCCTCCCCGCCGGCAGCCGTGATCTCAGCCGTCGCTGCATCAAGGGCCTCTTGTTTCCGCGAAGCCAATATTACCTTCGCGCCCTGTGCCGCAAATGCCGCGCCGATTGCGGCGCCAATCCCCCGGCTTCCGCCGGTTACCAAGGCCACTTTGTTTTCGAACGCACCATTATTCATCGCTCTTTTTCCTTTGTTTTTCCGCTTTTTCCTGTGCTTTAATTTTCTGCCATGATACCATTGCTTCTTCCGGCGTTGCCGCTTTATCCGAACGAAATACGTGTTCATGGCGGCGCACCAGCTTTTCATGAGCACGCGCAAGGGCGTTGCCCAGCGTAAACCGTCCTTCCGCTTCGGCCGCCGCAACACACGCCATCAATGTGAACAAGCAATCGCCAAACTCTTCAGCCACATGATCGTTGTCGTTGGATGCCAACGCCTCGCACAACTCCTCCACCTCTTCAGCAGCAAAACCAGCAAAATCCGCGGCGGTGCGTTCCTGATCCCACGGACACCCTTCAGGAGAGCGCAAATACCGGGCAAGCGCAGCCAACGCGTCGAACCAGTCCGATTCCGTCTCAGGTTGTTTGTGTAAATGAGGATATGACGTCATGTATGTTTCCTGTTCCATAATACCGTTCGCACCGCCCAGCTTACGCAAAGTGTACCGGACTGGGTGTAAGCAGGACAAACGGTTGTTTTTCAAAAACTAAGGTGCGGTAATGAATGGTCTGAGATTCGCCAGCCGTTTCTCTGCAATGCCGGACACACGCGTTAACTCCTCCACCGTCCCAAAGGGCCGGCGGTTACGCTCTTCAATTATTCGCGAAGCCAATACCGGCCCGATCCCGGGCAACTGCTGCAATTGCTCTGACGAGGCCCGATTGATATTGACAACCCCTTCGCCGGACGTGCCGGACATTGTGGGCGTTGCTTGTTCGGGAGCGTCCGGCGTGCCGCCACCTTCCGGCGTACCCGATGCCGAATGACGATACCACGGCGGATTTATCAACGCCGATACCGCATGACGCCGCAGCGCGACTTCCGTGGCGTTGCGCCGCACTTCGGGCAGCCACGGCACCGTCAGCGTCGTTTCGTCCACAAGCGGCGCGGTCAACACAATGTCCGACAAGTCCGCCTGCTCCCGTGCGCCGCCGGCCCGGGAAATGAGATCAGCAACGCGCATGCCCCGCGTCAATTCGTAAAATCCCGGACGCCGCACCGCGCCCATGACCGCCACACCGATGGTGTCACTCGCGTCATCCGCTTGAATCCGTTCCGGCGCCGTCTGCGCATCCTGCCGTGTCGTGTTTGCCGGTGCGGTTGTCTTACGGGTCACAGGTTGCGCACGTGTACCGGCATCCGGTCGCTGATGACGGATGCTGGTCGGCATACCGGTTGAGGCTTCCTCCTCCGACGGCGTTGACGCATCATGCAAATAGAGGGTTGCGCACCCTGTGATTATAGCCACCGCCACCCCCACCAGCAGCCACTGTTCTTTCGTTGTTATCAGTCTGTTGGGCGCAAACATCTATACTCCCGCGTTCTTCCTAACTTCCGACAAATTGTACACAACCCAATGTATCTGTTCCAATTTGCAGGCATCAAAAAAACGCAGCCATCTGAAACAAAATGGCTGCGTTTACAGACTCCGCATACTCTCATGGAATCACGCGTCGGATTCCTCCACTTCGGGATTGCCGTTTTCACCCATCAGGTACTTGTGCATTGCCTGCGCCGCGGTTCGACCGGCGCCCATCGCCAGGATAACCGTTGCCGCGCCGGTGACCACATCACCCCCGGCAAACACTCCGGGCTTTGAGGTCTGCATGGTTTCCTCGTCGGCCACAATGGTGCCCCACCGGGTTTGTTCAAGCCCCGGTGTGGTACGCTGGATAATTGGGTTCGGCGAGTTGCCGATGGCGATAATTGCCAGGTCGATCTCCACCATAAATTCAGACCCCTCAATGGGCACAGGTCGGGGACGTCCCGATTTATCCGGTTCGCCCAATTTCATCTGAAGGCACTCGACCCCGGCCAGACGGCCTTTGTCGTTGCCCAGGAATCGCAGCGGATTCGACAACAGTTTGAAGATAATGCCTTCTTCCTCGGCATGATGCACTTCTTCAACACGGGCGGGCAATTCGGCCTTTGAACGCCGGTAAATGATATAGACATTTTCCGCGCCCAGCCGTTTGGCCGTGCGTGCGGCGTCCATGGCGACATTGCCGCCGCCGAACACCGCCACGTTGTTGCCCTTGATAATGGGCGTGTCATATTCGGGGAATCGGTAGGCTTTCATCAGGTTTGCACGGGTAAGGTATTCGTTGGCCGTATACACGCCGATAAAGTTTTCGCCGGGGATGTTCAAGAACATGGGCAATCCCGCGCCGGAACCGATAAACACTGACTCAAACCCCTGTGCAAATAAATCATCTATGGTTTCGGACATGCCCATGACACGATTGCGCACCAATTTTACGCCCACCTGCTCAAGTGCATTGATTTCGTAATGGACAATCTCCTTGGGCAGGCGAAACTCAGGAATGCCATACACCAGCACACCGCCCGGACTATGAAACGCTTCAAAAATGGTGACGTCATGGCCGCGCTTGCGCAGTTCGCCCGCCGCCGTAAGCCCGGCAGGGCCCGACCCGATAATCGCCACCTTTTTACCGGTCTCTTCAGCCGGGGGTTCCGGCGCAACCCGGTCCCGTTCGCGTTCGTAATCGGCTACAAAGCGTTCGAGACAGCCGATGGCCACCGGGTCAAATTTCTTGGACAGAACACACAGTTCTTCGCACTGCGTCTCTTGGGGACACACGCGCCCGCACACGGCAGGCAGGGAATTTGTCTCCTTGATGATAAGGAACGCCTTGCGGAAATCCTTCTCTTCAATGGCCTTGATAAATCCCGGGATGTCTATGGCCACCGGACACCCGTCCACGCACTTGGGTTTCTTGCATTTCAAACAGCGGGACGCTTCAATAACCGCCTGCTCATCCGTCAAACCAAAAGGCACTTCATTAAAATTATGCACCCGATCTTCGGGCGGTTGTTCGGTCATTCGTTGTCTTGGCGCTATATCAGGCATTTCCGGTCACTCCCTCCAATTTGCATTCATGCGCTGCTATGGATTCCTGCTCCTGTTCACGGTATGAAGTCAGGCGCGTACTTAGTTCATCAAAATCAACCTGGTGCCCGTCAAACTCCGGGCCATCAACGCAGGTAAATTTCGTTTCACCACCCACCGACACACGGCAACCGCCGCACATGCCCGTGCCGTCCACCATCACCGCGTTCAAACTCACCATTGTATGGATGTCATGTTTACGCGTCAGGTTGCACAACGCTTTCATCATGGGCACCGGGCCGATGGCGACCACCAGATGCACGGGCTCCCGTGCGATAATTTCTTCGAGCGCCTCCGTCACGAATGCCTTGCGGCCGTAACTGCCGTCGTCGGTGCAGACAATGATTTCGTCGCCGATGGCGCCAATCTCATTCTCCATGATCAGCAGGTGTTTTGTGCGCGCACCGATGATGTTGATCACACGGTTCCCGGCTTGTTTCATTGCAGACGAAATGGGATATACCGGCGCCACCCCGATACCGCCGCCCACACACACCACCGTGCCAAAGTTTTGTATGTCCGTGGGATGTCCCAACGGGCCGGCCACATCCGTCAATGCATCACCTGCCGTCAGTTTCGACATGTCCGTGGTTGTCTTGCCGACAATCTGGTAAAACAGCGTTATGGTGCCCGTGTCCGCGTCCGAATCCGCTATTGTAAGCGGAATGCGCTCGCCCGTTTCGTTCACGCGCAGGATAATAAATTGTCCCGCTTTCCGGTGTTGTGCCACGTAGGGTGCTTCAACCACCATCTTGGCCGTGTTCGGACTTATCAATTCGTTGGAAATAATCTTATGCACAGTATCATCCTTATTTTGTTGTACATAACCGGTTGCCCGAGTCCATATCTCTCACCCCGCCATGACGGGGATACGTCTGTACATCCTGGGCCATCACCGCGCTTCACGCATGTGCACGGCACCTGACGTGGTAACAATAACAGGAGCGCTACCAGATTTTCAAGATTTGCACGTAACCGCACTTGAAGTCGTTACGCGGGTAACGAATTGATGTCCGCCTGACGTGCGGCCGGATTTTACAGCGTCGCTACAGTGCGGGGCTAAAGCGATTGGGTCATCCCTTTGCGTCGCAGCAGGAAAAACTCAAAACTATCCAACAATGCTACATAAGAGGCGGTGATAAGGTTCTCGGAAACACCCACCGTATTCCATGTTTCTTCTCGATCGCTGGTCTCAATAAGCACCCGCGTCTTGGCCCGTGTAGCCAGTTTTCCGTCCAGTATACGCACTTTATAGTCTTCCAAGTGCATATCTTCGATTTGCGGATAGGTGCGCCACAGGGCCTTGCGCAGGGCATTGTTGAGCGCGTCCACCGGGCCATGTCCTTCAGCAACGGTATGCTCCAGCACGCCCGTGGGCAGCAACACCTTTACCGTGGCCTCCGATAAGGTGGGCACATCCACCTGGGGCTGACTTACCCGTGCGTGGAATCCCTTGGTTTCAAAAAAGGAGTGGTGCCGATTGGTGGCACGCCGCATAATGAGTTCCAGCGACGCATCGGCGCCTTCAAACTCATATCCCTCATTTTCCAATTCCTTGACCCGTTTCAAGATGGCGGCGGTATCGGCGTCGCCGCGTTCAAGCGGGATGCCCATTTCAGAAGCCTTTTGAATCAGACTGGACCTGCCCGCCACTTCACTCACGGCCACATGGGTTGCGTTGCCCACCACACCCGGGTCAACGTGTTCGTACGTGGTTTTTTGTTTGCGCACGGCGTCGGCGTGCATGCCGCCTTTGTGCGTAAACGCGTCACGCCCCACATACGGCGCGTGATCGCGGGGCATCATGTTCGCCAATTCGGCAATGATATGGGACGTGCGCATGAGCCGCTGGAGTTGCTCCGGCTGCAGGACGTCATAGCCCATCTTCAATTGCAGGTTCGGTATAACCGTACACAGGTCCACGTTGCCGCACCGTTCCCCATAGCCGTTCATGGTGCCCTGCACCTGCGTGGCGCCGGCGCGCATCGCTGCGAGCACATTGGCCACGGCGCACCCCGTATCATTATGCGTATGGATGCCCAACGCGGCATTGGGAAGGGCCTGACGCACCGCTGTCATCACCTCTTCCACTTCATAAGGCAATCTGCCGCCGTTGGTCTCACACAACGCCAACACCTCCGCGCCGCCGTCCAACGCGCGCTGCAAGACCGCCAGTGCATACGCGCTATCTTCGTAATACCCGTCAAAAAAGTGTTCAGCATCCAGGAACACCCGTCTTCCCGCAGCTTTTAAGAAGGCGATGGACTCATATATCAACGCAAGATTGTCATCCAAGGTCACCCCCAGCACATCCCGCACATGCGACACCGCGCTTTTCGCGAAAATGGTGACGACCTCCGTCTCTGCGGCAAGCAATGCCTTGAGGTTCGGGTCGTCCTCACAAGCCCGTTTAATGTGACGTGTGCTTCCAAAGGCTGCCATAATGCTGTTCTGCAGTTCCATATCGCGCACCCGGCGGAACAGTTCCGCAGCCTTCGGATTTGCGCCCGGCTGGCCGCCTTCAATGTAGCGAATACCGAGCGCATCCAGCGCCCGGACAACATGCAATTGATCGTCCGAGGAAAACTTTACGCCGGGCCCTTGAGCGCCGTCGCGCAATGTGGTGTCATATATCTCGACTTTCTTGTTCATGGGATACATCCTATGGTTATTCAGGCGGCGGCACGGGCATCGCCTTGCGGCGCCAATGGTTTTCCGTACCGCCAATAAACCACTTCTGCAGGGAACAACATGCCAATGAAAACACCCCCTGTCCCCATCTAATGATCGCTGCCGGACAACTACATTTTACCAATGTTGATGCTGTCACAACAATGCCGCGACGCTGTTTATTCGATGGCGCCCTGCAGCGCCAACGGATGCTCGCGGATAAAGTGGTGCATAAGGCGGAATCCGTCCTGTACGCGTATGCCGCTTCGCGACGCCTCGTTTTCGCCATAACAGGCGGTATTGTCAGGGGCAATGCCGTGGCCACAAACGGCAAAGGGCGCCGCGCCGCCGGCATGGGTTTTTGTGCTGATAAGCGTAAAGTGGTCCGGCGCAACCAGCAGACGCGTTTCAGGCCGGGTTTCCAAATACAACAAGAATGGCGCCACGATGCGAGTATCAAACTCTTCAATCGCCTGTATTTTTAGCGCTACATCTCCCTGGTGCGACGCTTCGTCCGGCGCTTCCACATGGAGGTAAACAAAGTCATGCCGGTTCAAAGCGTTCAGTGCCGCCGCCACCTTGCCCTCGTAATTGGTATCTATCCAACCCGTGGCGCCGGGAACATTGAGGGGTTCGAGTCCGGCACAGCAGCCAATGCCCTTTACCAAATCCACTGCCGATATTACCGCGCCGGTAACACCGAACATTTCCTGATAGGATGTGAGCGTCAGTGCGCGCCCCTGTCCCCACGGCCATAATGCCGTTGCCGCGGGCTTTCCGGCGGCGCGTCGCGCCTCGTTCACCGGATGCGACGCCAGCACGCGCTCCGAGGCGATCATCATCTCGCGCAGCAAGGCCTCAGCGGGACCTGCGGGCAGGTACTGCTCATATTCCTGGTCGGTGATATTGTGGGGCGGTTCACATACGGTAGCGACCAGATCGGCCACGGTACAGCGGTCGCTTTCCTTCATCACCCCCGTATGGCGGTAACTGACTCCCGCGTGAAACGTGATGGGGAATTCGTTGGCAAGGGTCTCGTTGCATGTTTCAATAATCGCGGCCGCTTCTTCGTTCGTAATATGGCCGGAGGTAAAATCCTGCATGACGCCGTTGGCAAGGGTTACCAGGTTACAACGAAACGCCACCTCATCATCCGCGAGATGAATGCCCTGGTTAACCGCTTCTATGGCCGCACGCCCTGAAAACGACACGCGGGGGTCATATCCAAATACCGATAAATTGCCCACATCACTTCCGGGGGGCATGCCCTCGGGTATGGGATAAAACAACCCGCAGCATCCCATGGCGGCAATTCGGTCCATATTGGGCGTATGCGCCGCTTCAATGGCCGTTTTCCCATCGCAAGCATCAAGCGGATGATCCGCCATGCCGTCGCCTAGAAGAACAATATATTTCACCGGTACCAATCCTTTATTGCGCTGCCAGGAAAGCGCTTTATACTATGCGTGAAGTGATCTCATGCCCCGGATTGCCGCGTCGGGCTACCGCCCTGCCCACAAAGACGACTATACTCAAGGTGAACGGGACTTTCTTTAGTGAATCGCCGACGCAGGTGGTGGGGACTCGCAATACAGTATCATTAAAACATATCATGCTGCAACGCTATTCCGTTTATGCGCTAGCCCGCATATTTCACCCCGCCGTGGCGGGGTTACGCCTGCGAAACTTGGTGAAATATCCGGGTTAGGCGCGTCACGCTTCGTGCCGCTTGATACGTTGTATGGATATCGTCCTTCTTTGCCATTTCCGAACAGCGACGTTACGAATTAGAGGCCAGCACAGATTGTCAACAAAGTCCAAACATATCGCCGTCTATATGTGGATGGGCATCCTGTTTGTTTGCGCCGTTTCGTGGTCATTTCAGCTGACATCGTTTCTACATGCCAAGGCACTGGCATTAACCGCAGGACTTGTATGTGCCGTCCTGATGCAGTACGGAACGGGCCTGTTGTCACTGGAAGGGTTTCGGCGCTTTTCGCCGTTGTGGCTGGGGTTGCTTGTATGGACGGCAACAGGGTTCTTCACGGCCCACGTCCTGTCTTTTCACATTGAGCGGGTTGTGTACCTGACACTCATACTGCTTGCGGCTTCCCTTGCGACGCCGGTGTTCAGTCGTCCGGGCGGCAGGGTCTGGTTGTATCGCGCCTTGTTGGCTTCCGGCGCTACGGTCGGGGGTTTGGCCTTGTTGCAATATGCAGGCCTTATTGATTTCCTGTTTCCCGTGTTTCCCGGCTATGACCAGCGTGCGTATTCCGTATTCGGCAACCAGAATCTGCTTGGCGGCTTTATGGCGCTGAACCTCGTTTTACTCGTATCGGTCGCAGGCCATATTCGTCAGATGCGCACCGGGGCGTTTGTTGTCTGGCTGATTATTTTTTCTATTCTACTGGGCGCACTGCTTATATCCGGCACACGCACGGCATGGCTCGCAGCAGCCGTGGGCTGTACCGTCACCATCACAACGTGTCTGCCGTTGCACCGTGCAAAACGCCTGTTACGCCGACGGCATGGTTGGCGCGCAACCGCCGTTGTCGTCACAACACTGCTTATCCTCACGCTTGGCGCTCCCTTGCTGAGCACACGGATTACCCACACCTTTTCCGCAGACGATACCGGCGGAAACCTTCGTCTATGGTTTTGGACAGGCGCCGCCCGAATGATAGCGGCGCGCCCGGTTGCGGGCGTCGGACTGGG
>SKQZ01000195.1 GCA_007118765.1 Candidatus Hydrogenedentota bacterium | reverse complement strand
TGGCAAGCAAAGTGCCTGATATGGTGTAAGATTCGCAGGCGCAACAGAAATCTTGTGAAATATGCGGGTTAGATGGTTCCATTGTATTGTGCGTCGCATAGTGGCACACTTCCCACAGTATGTTCAAGAAAACGCCGCAACTTGAGAAACGTGCCTGTTCACCGGCCCGTGCTCTTTGCGAACGGCTGACGAAAAGGGCTATACTACGCCCTTGCAAGGCCATATCCATGCGATGACGTGGCGCCCTCGGCATACCCGTTGCCGTGGCGACGTCACGCGGCACAATACAGATGGGATGTGGCATGGAACAGCATTTCTACGGTGGCACATGGTGCCGTGAGCAACAAAGGAGTCAAGCAATGGCCAAGTTAGCACTGAACGGCGGCAAAGCGGTATGCGGTAAAAAACGGACGTGGGCGAGCTGGCCTATCAGCGACGCCAAAGACGCGCAACTCGTCGCCAAAATTACAAAGACAAACCGGTGGTCCTATGACGGCCCCGTGGAATGGGAGTTTGCGGAAAAGTTTACGGCCTATCAAAAGGCCAAATACGGGCTGTGTTGCGCCAACGGCACCGTGGGCATTCAACTGGCCCTTGAAGCGCTGGGCATTAGCGCTTATGACGAGGTGCTGGTGCCTGTCATGACATGGCAGGCGACGGCGGCGGCCTGTGTGGACGTGAACGCAGTACCGGTGCTGGTGGATATTGAACCGGACACATGGAACCTTGATTTGGACGCCGTGGAAGCCGCCATCACCCCGCGCACACGCGCCATCATCGTGGTGCATTTGTACGGATGCATGACCGACCTCACCCGCCTGCAGAAGATTTGCCGCAAACACAAGCTGTTCCTGATTGAAGACTGCGCCCACCAACACGGCGCCTTCTGGAAAGACAAAGGGGTCGGTTCCATCGGCGATGTCAGCTCATGGAGCTTCCAGGAATCGAAGGTGCTGTCAAGCGGCGAAGGCGGATTCAACATGTGCAAGACAAAAGACCTGTTCTACAAGTTGTATAGCTTGCGCAACTGCGGACGCCCCTATGAAGCCGCGCCGCCTGTTTTCGGTTTGAACAAGCCCGCCAACATGACAACCACCTTGCAGTCCGGCAATTACCGGCTGACGGAGTGGCAGGCCGCCTTATTGTTGGGTGGACTGGAACGGCTCGACGACCAGGTGAAATTGCGGGACAGCAACGCCATGTTTTTGAACGCGCTGCTTGAGGACATTCCCGGCATTCTGCCCATGCGACGCCGCACGGAAGTCACGCAACAGAGCTATTTCAACTTTGCCTTCCGACTGGACACCAAAGAACTCAAGGTCAATAACCTGCAGTTTTGCGCCGCACTAAACACCGAACTCAACATGCCGGACCAGTTTGAGCCGCCCTATGAGCCGTTGAACAACTGTGGCTTGTTTAAGCCGCGCACAAAAACACGGCACAACCTTTCCAAAGCCTACTGGAAGGCGATAGACCCCTCCCGCTTCAAAACGCCGGTGGCGAAGGAGGCCCATGAAAACTCCGGGGTGGTGGCGCACCACCAGATACTGATGAACCGACCCGAAGACATGGAACTGTTTGCAAAGGCGGTCAAGAAAGTGGTGGACAATATAGAGGAACTGCGCGCCATAAAACCCGCGGCGCTGCGCAAGAAATATCAGGCGCTTGCACGATAAATAAATCGGGCCTGCGGCCCGTAAACAACCAGACTGCACACGCGACCCGCCGCAACATGGCGGGTCGCTTTTCTCTTTTTCATGGATAATGCCCCGGCATCTCTCCGGTTCGCGTGGTATAATAATGAGTAGTGTGCAGGGTATGGGGCATGCACGCGGGAAACCGTTTTGTAACACGGCATTTTAATTCAGGAGACGAGGCAATGAATCAGCACCACCCATCTACCCGGCGGTCGGCAGCACTAACTGTTTTGATGCTGCTGTTCTTCACCGTAACCGTCATGTCCCCGGCGGCATCCTTTGAAAAGGGGCCCGTAAACCCTGTCTTTGCCGACTGGCAGGCGGGCAAGATTGTGTTGGACACGGACAGACCCACCGGCTATGTGCCCAGTCCGGTCAGTTGGTCCCATTTGCAGCCCACCGGCAGAAAAGACGACCTGCCGGCACAGTTTGATCTGCGCGACATAGACGGCGTCACCCCCGTCAAGAATCAAGGCATGTGTGGCGCTTGTTGGGCCTTCGGCGCCTGTGCATCGCTTGAGTCATGGCTGAAAATACACCACGATGTGACCTATGATTTGTCGGAGAACCATCTCAAGAACAACCACGGTTGGGAGTTGGGACATTGTGATGGCGGGAACAACGACATGAGCACGGCCTATTTTGCGCGTTGGCACGGCCCCTTGCTCGAAAGCGAAGACCCCTACAACCCCAATCAAAACATACCGCTCGATCCCACCCCGCCCCCGCAATGGCTGTTGCTGTCTGCGCCGGTGTTTTCGGCAGCCGAAGGCGACCGCACCGACATACAGGCCGCCATCATGAATTACGGCGCAGTG
>SKQZ01000231.1 GCA_007118765.1 Candidatus Hydrogenedentota bacterium | reverse complement strand
TTGCTTGCCCGCCGACTTCGACGTGTACTAACACGCTGTCAGCCGGCGGCCTGCGCAAAACACCTGCTCTGGCGCAATCTTCACAGGCTCACGACGAAACCTGATGAAATATCCGGGCTAAAGCATTCGCGGGCGGCCCCTCTTTTCATTTGAAGAGGGTGGCGTCACGCATTGCCGCGATACCGTCGTTCCCGAAGCGTTTGGTACAACGTAGGCCGTTGAACCTCGAACTGCACCAATGAAGGCGCTATCTCCTGCACAATCCCCGATGCGGCGCGGCCTGCCTGGATTTGTTGTCGCAGCCACGGCCCGCCCGCCAAGGTATCGAAGAAGGAAGCGAACGAAAGGTCCGTATGATTGCGGTGGGCGGCGCAAATCACGGCCAGCGCCGTGGTGAAGGGGCGCACCCGGTATCGGTCGGTGATGGTGAAATGAATGCCGCGACAGAGCGTATCCCGATAGGTGGGGTTGGAGGCTTTGCCGGGGATTGATTTGGGAATGTACAGCACGGGTCGCAGATCGCAGCCGACGCGGTCTTCGGCGGGCACGGCGTCAATGACCGCGGCCGCATCCAGCCACGGAGCGCCGCATACCAAAAAGGGCGTTTCCGTGCCGCGGCCCTCGTTCATGTTAATCCCTTCAAACAGGCAGGAGCCCACATACATCAAGGCCGTATCCGCATCGGGGATGTTGGGAGACGGCGGCCGCCAGTGCAGCGAGCTTTCGTGAAACTGCAAGTCGCGCCACCAGTTTTCCGCCGTGAGCACCTCCAGTTGGAGGCCCGTGCCGGCAAGATCTGTCTTCTCGAAAAACCGTGCCAGCTCGCCCAGTGTCATGCCGTGACGAATGGGTACCGGCGCGGCGCATACGTCGGACGCGGTAACCGTGGCGATGGGCCCTTCGAGCACAAGCCCGCCCACAGGGTTCGGCCGGTCCAACACGAGTACGGGCGTGTTTTGCGCTGCGCAGGCCGCCATACACTGTTTCATGGTGGCCATGTACGTGTAGTACCGTGCGCCCACATCCGGCAGGTCCACCACAAACAAATCCACCTGTTGCAATTCTTCGGCAGACGGTTCCTTGCGGTCGCCGTACAGACTGATAATGGGTGTCGGGCCTTCTTGCGAGGAAACGCGTTCGCCTGCTTCAGCCTGTCCGAAGAGACCATGTTCGGGGCTGTATAGATAGCGCATATCCAGGGTCTTGTCCAGTGCGAATACATCGAGGATGGGACGGCCCATCTGGTCTATGGCGGCATGATTGGTCAGCAGCGCGATACGTTTGTCGCGCAATTCCGAAAAACCGCTGCGCAGCAGTTTATCCAAGCCGGTATGGGCGTTGCACCAGCGGGGATAAAATACGTCCGCCACCCGTGCATGGAATGTGCGGCGCAGTGCGCCGTTATTGCGTCGGTTCCGGTTGGGATGGCAGGTATTGCTCAATAGAATGGCGTATGTCTTGGTTTCGCGGTCCAGCCACATGCTGGTGCCGGTCCAACCGCTGTGCCCGAAAGCGGCACGGGAAGGGAGGTAGCCATTGGCGCCGATGGACCACGGATCCACCCACCAACCCAGTCCCTGCCAAGGGTAGTAGGGCACTTGTCCTATGCGTGTCATTTCGGCCAGCGTCTCGTTCGACAGGATGCGTCCGTCCAACAAGGCCACGGAAAACTTTTCCAGATCCAGCACCGTGCTGAACAAGCCCGCATGGCCCGATAGCCCGTCCACGGAGGCGGCATTCTCGTCATGTACCTCGCCGCGCAGTGTGCGATTGCGCCACGCACATCGTTCCGTGGGTGCGCAGCGCGCCTGTAGTTCCGGGGGTGGTGTGAACATGGTGTCGTTCATCTCAAGGGGTGCAAAAATACGTTTGTGGCAAAAATCGTCGAAGGCATCCTGTGCCGCTTGTTCCACCACTTTGCGCAGCAGGATGAAGCCCATGTCCGAATAAACCCGGCTTTGGTCGGGTGTGGCGCCGCCGGTTGCCTCGGCGATGCGCTCCACGTAGTCCAGATAGCCCGACACATCCTTGTACCACGGACGCCATGCGGGCAGTCCCGTGGTATGGGTGATCAAATGACGCACCGTCAGACGGTCGAGATTTGGCAACGGGATATAGCGGGCAACGGAATGGTCCAAATCCAGTTTGCCGTCATCGCGCAGCAGCAGTATCGCCGTGGTGGTGGCCACCACTTTGGTCAGTGACGCCAGATCGTACAGAGTGTCCAGTGTTGTTGGTTCGCGGCGGGGGGGTGTGGCGCGCGCGCCCACGGCTTCCGCCAGCACACGGGTCCCTTCAGTGCCCACACACGCCACGGCGCCCGGTGCGCCCGAACGGGACACGGCGGCTTCCAGCCCTTCTTGTAATAATGCTCTCGTCACAAAACGGCTCCCATGATCCTTAACCCGCATATTTCACCCCGCCGTGGCGGGGTTGCGCCTGCGAATCTTACACCATATCAGGCACTTTGCTTGCCCGCCGACTTCGACGTGTACTAACACGCTGTCAGCCGGCGGCCTGC
>SKQZ01000438.1 GCA_007118765.1 Candidatus Hydrogenedentota bacterium | reverse complement strand
CCGCGGCAACCCACACCCGCCGCGAAACAGCCTCCCGCCCCTTCCAACATGACGGGCATGAGAGCCGTGGCCGGCATGGTCGTGATGCCGTCACGGTTGCTATTTTTCGCAACAATACGCTATACTACTCCTTCGGTTCAGGAGGACACGGACATGTCGGCCAACGCCTTGACAGGCGCCGTGTTCAATACCGGGTGCGCAACCGTTTGCGGGCTGGGTGCGGCTGCGCTAGTGCATGGCGGCGGTTCCCGGAAGACATAGGACTCACTAATGGAACGGGAGGCCTGTCTGTTATCGAATCGCGTCGCGCCCCAACAACGAAGGAGTGCCTTATGGCCCAAAGCATCTTTATTACCGATGATTTCCTGCTTGAAAGCGAGTATGCGCGAGAACTATACCATAAGTATGCCAAAGTAGTCCCTATCGTGGACTTTCATTGCCATCTGCCGCCTGCGCAAGTAGCGCAGAACCATGTCTTTGAAAATATGACGCAGATCTGGCTGGCGGGCGACCACTATAAATGGCGACTGATGCGCGCCAATGGCGTGGAAGAACGCTATTGCACCGGCGACGCGTCCGACTGGGAGAAATTCGAAAAATGGGCGGAAACCGTGCCGCATGCGCTGCGGAATCCTGCCTACCATTGGACCCACTTGGAACTGCGCAGGCCTTTTGGTATCGTTGATAGATTGCTGGAACCGAAAACGGCACGCAGCATCTGGGAGGAGTGCAACGAAAAACTGGCGCAGCCGGAGTTTTCCGCCCGCGGCATCATGCAGCAAATGAACGTGGCGCTGGTATGTACCACGGACGATCCGGTGGACGACCTTGAGTCCCACCGACTTGTCGCGGAGGATGCCCAGTGCAAAACGCAAATGCTGCCCACATGGCGCCCGGACAAAGCCCTGGCCATCGAAGACCCGGAGAGTTTCAACGCGTGGGTGGCCCGGCTTGAGGCGGCCGCCGACATGAAATGCGACACCTACGACGCCCTCTTGGAGGCGCTTCATGCGCGGGCGGAATTTTTTGCCTCCCGCGGCTGCAAAGTGGCCGACCACGGCATTGAAGTCCCCTATGCAGACGCCTATACATTGGCGGATGTGCGGGCGGCGTACGACGCAGCGCGCGCCGGAAAAACACCGGACGCCGATAAGATGGTGCAGTATAAGTCCGCGCTTCTCTATGAATTGGGCCTGTTGAATCACAAGATGGGGTGGGCGCAGCAGCTGCATATCGGCCCCATCCGCAACAACAGCACCCGCATGTTTAAGGCGTTGGGACCCGACACAGGCTTCGATTCCGTGGGCGACCAGCCCTTTGCCAAGCCGCTGGCCCGTTTTCTGGATCGCCTGGACGAAACAGACCAGCTCACACGAACGGTTTTGTATACCATCAATCCGGCGTCAAATATGGTTATTGCCAGCATGGCCGGCAACTTCCAAGACGGCTCTGTGCCCGGCAAGGTGCAGTTTGGCAGCGGATGGTGGTTCAATGATCAGCTCGACGGCATGCAGCAGCAACTGGAAATGCTCTCGCAAACGGGCCTGCTCAGCCGCTTTGTCGGTATGCTCACCGACAGCCGCAGTTTCCTGAGCTATCCGCGCCATGATTATTTCAGACGCCTCTTATGCAACATGATCGGCCACGACATGGTGCGCGGTCTTATCCCGCCGATTGTGGAATACACCGGACGCATGGTGCAGAGCATTTGCTATGCCAACGCCGTAAACTATTTTGGATTCGACCTGTCTCTGCCGAGCGCCAAGAAGGCCGCCGCCAAAAAGAAGAACGCCAAAAAATAACAGCGTGCTGCCGTGCCCTCATACATACACAGCATCGCTGAAAACGAACTGGACGAAAAACAAACGATTATTGAAAGGACTACCGTTATGCCTACATTGAAAGGTTCCAAGACCGAGAAAAACTTATGGGAAGCCTTTGCAGGCGAATCACAGGCACGCAACAAATACACCTTTTTCGCCGCTGCCGCCAAAAAAGCGGGATATGAACAGATCGCCGCGATCTTTCTGGAAACAGCCGAACAGGAACGGGAACATGCCAAGCTGCACCTCAAAGCATTGAGCGGCATTGGCGATACGGCGGCAAATCTGGCAAGCGCGGCGGAAGGCGAGGGCCCGGAATGGTCCGAAATGTACCCCCGCATGGCCCGGGAAGCACGCGAAGAAGGCTTCGACGGGCTGGCGGAAGCGTTTGAAGGGCTGGCCGCCATCGAAAAAGAGCATCAGGAACGGTTCTTGACGCTGCTCAAGAACCTGGAAGAAGGGCAGGTCTTTCAGAAACCGGCGCCGGTGGTCTGGCGGTGTCGCAATTGCGGTTATCTGCATGAAGGCACCGAAGCGCCGGACATGTGTCCCGTATGCCAGCACCCCAAAGCACACTTTGAAGTAATGCCGCGGAACTATTAGCTCCGCTGTTACAAGATGCGTATTTGCGTACCACCGATACAGGCACAAGGCAACCAGTAGGACGTCGCTGCTATGGATAAACAACGCTGTTTGGAATTGTTGGAAGCATTCAAGTCGGTGCGGGTTATGGCTGTTGGCGACATATATCTGGACGAATACGTTCATGGCGCCATTACAGGCATCAGCCTTGAAGCCCCCATCCCGATTTTCGAGGTGCAGGAGCGCCGCTATAATCCGGGGGCGGCGGGCAATGCCGCCTGCAATGCGGCCTCACTGGGCGGACAGGTGACAATGGTCGGCGTGGTGGGTGAAGACGGCAACGCCGATATTGTCAAGCGCGAGTTTAAGGTGCGCAACGTATCCGTTGACGGAGTGGTGACGGATGCGTCCCGCCCCACGAACACCTACGGAAAATGGCGTGCCGGCGGACATAATATCCCCGCCCAGGAAACATGGCGCACCGATACGCCCCGTCCCACCATGATTACCGGCGCTGTTGAAGATCAGGTAATCGAACGGATACGCAGTCTCGCGCCTGACGTGGACGCCATCATGATCGGCGATCAGGCATCGGCCACGGTCTCTGAGCGTGTGCTGGCGGCCATTTTGGACTGTGCGCGCGAGCACAATCTTGTTACGGTTGCGGATTCGCGGGAGCGCGCCGGTTTCTTCAAAGACATTGACCTGATTACGCCCAATGACAAGGAGGCCGGTCTCGCAGCGGGGGTTGATATCGTGGACGAAGAAACGCTGCACGCGGCGGGACGGCAACTGATTACACTGGCCAAAAACGCCATGATCACCCTGGGGCCGGACGGCATCGCCTGTTTTGCGGCGGATGGCGCCGTGGAAAAGGCGCCCGTTGGAGATCAGGTGCAGGCCGTGGACGTGACCGGCGCGGGCGATACGGTTACGGCGGCGGCGACCCTCACGTTGGCCGCGGGGGGTACGCTGCTTGAGGCGGCGACCCTGGGCAACCTTGCCGCGGGCATTGCGGTGGCACAAACCGGCGTGGTCACCGTATCCAATGACGAGGTGCGCGCCGCATTGACGGATGACGGCGGCGGCGCGACCGACAAATTAAAAACACGGGAACAGCTGCACGCCATTATCAAACAACTCCAACAAGACGGCAAGCGCGTGGTATGGACGAACGGTTGTTTTGACATTTTGCACGTGGGCCATATCCTTTACCTGCAGGAAGCCCGCAAACAGGGCGACGTGATGGTGGTGGGCCTGAACAGCGACGCCTCGGTGCGCGAAAACAAAGGGCCCGACCGGCCCGTGGTCGGCGAGCAGGACCGGGCACACGTCCTGGCCGCGCTGGAGTGCGTGAGCCATATCGTCATTTTTGATGAAAAATCGCCGCTGCCGCTGCTCCAAACGCTGCAACCCGATGTCTATGCCAAAGGCGGCGACTACACGGTGGACACCATTGTGCAGGAGGAACGGCGCGCCGTGGAATCCTATGGCGGCGAAATCGCCATCATTCCGGGACGCAAAGGGCAGTCCACGTCGGACATCATCAACAAGATTTCGGGAAAATAGCTTCCCCTGTCTATTTTTTGATTGTGCCAAGCGTTTCGAGTGAGTAAAAGGTAGTATGCCATGATAGACAAGCCATTTCTCCATGGACTGCTGGCGCTGTGCGTCATGTCCGTGCTCTCCGTTGCGCCTCAAGCAGAAGAGGCGGCGCCCTTTCCGCTGTTGTTGTCGCCCGACGAACTGGCGGCGCGGCTGGATGATGTCACCCTGGTGGACATTCGGTCGGCGGAAGACTTTCTGGAAAAACGCCTGCCCCAATCGGTGTGGCTCTCAAGCGCGGAGTTCTTTGAAACCCGCAATGCCATTCCGCGCATGTTGCCCGAGGCAGAAGCATTGGCAACGTTTTTTTCCGAGCGCGGCATTCCACAAGATGTGCCCGTGGTCATATACGGCGCGAACGAGCACGCGGGCGATATGGTAACCGTTGCCCGGGCGTTTTGGGCCTTTGAAACGGTGGGCTATGATGCGGTTGCCATTTTGGACGGCGGCCTCGCCCGTTGGGAGGCGGAAGGCCATGATCTTGTCTCGGAGCCGCCGCCGCCCCGGCCGCAGGCTGATGTCACCCCAACGCCGGAAGGGCAGCGGGCGATTGCAACCAAGGCGGATGTAAAACGTGCGTTGGAAAACGATGATGCCGTGCTGGTGGATGCGCGCCCGGCAAACCAATACAGCGGCGCCGTGCCTGTGCGCGGCATTGAGCGGCGCGGACACATTCCCGGCGCTCACAACATCGTGTACTCACGCGTGGTAACCATGCCGCACGCGGTGTTCAAGTCGCCTGAGGAATTAAAGGAACTATTGTACGGGGACGGCATTTGTGAAGATACCGCCGTTATCGTGTATTGCAACGCCGGCAGTTTTTCGTCCTTACACTATGTTGCGTATCGCCTGCTGGGACATGACACGGTGGCGAACTACGACGGCAGCATGATGGAATGGGCGGAGGAGGCCGCATTGCCCGTCAGCACTGACGCGCGCGAATGAGGTTGAGCGCACTGCCCGCACGATACCACGCTATCTGTGTTTCGTTATAACTGTGATGCACCGCAAACTCTTCCTGTTCGCCGGTGGCATGATGCAACACCACGGTCAGCGGCGTGTCCGGCGCAAACGTATCCAGCCCCAACACATCAATGACATCGTCTTCCCGTATTCGTTCGTAGTCTGCCGGGTCCGCAAATGTCAACGCCAGCATACCCTGCTTTTTCAGGTTGGTTTCGTGGATGCGGGCAAAGCTGCGCACCAAGACCGCGCGCACGCCCAGATGACGCGGCTCCATTGCGGCATGTTCCCGTGACGACCCTTCCCCGTAATTCTCGTCGCCCACCACAATCGTGCCGATATCGGCCGCCTTGTAGGCGCGGGCCACGGCGGGCACGGCGTCATATTCACCGCTCAGCTGGTTCTTCACGCTGTTGGCCTCGCCGCTAAAGGCGTTAATGGCGCCGATAAAACAGTTGTTGGAAATGTTGTCCAGGTGTCCCCGGTAGCGCAACCACGGCCCGGCCATGCTGATGTGGTCGGTGGTACATTTCCCCTGCGCCTTTATCAACAACCGAAGCCCCGTCAAGTCGCCGCCATTCGGCGGGAACGGTTCCAGCAGCTGCAACCGCTCCGAATCGGGACAAACAACAACCTCCACCGTTTCCCCGTCCGCCGCCGGCGGCACATACCCCGGATCATCACAGGAAAAACCTTTGGGCGGCAATTCTTCGCCTGTCGGCGGGTCAAGCGTCACCTCTTCGCCCTGTGTGTTGACGAGCGTATCGGTCATGGGGTTGAACGCAAGGTCGCCGGCCAGCGAAAGGGCGGTCACCAGCTCCGGCGATGCCACAAACGCATGGGTCTTGGGATTGCCGTCGTTGCGTTTGGCGAAATTGCGGTTGAACGAGGTAACGATGGTGTTCGGCGCTTCGTCCGGCCCGCTGCGGTGACGCGCCCACTGCCCGATGCACGGGCCGCAGGCATTGGCCAATACCACCGCGCCGATCTTGTCAAAGGCGTCAAGGATGCCGTCTTTTTCGAGGGTGTGCCGCACCAGTTCCGACCCGGGCGTAACCGTGAATTCCGCTTTTGCCGCCACGCCTTTTTCGGTCGCTTGCCGCGCTACGCTTGCCGCGCGCGCCATGTCCTCATAAGAGGAGTTGGTGCAGGAACCAATCAAGCCCACCTCAACTTCCCGTGGCCAGCCGTTCTTCTCCGCCGTCGTCTTCATTTCCGGCACGGGGGTGGCCAGGTCCGGGGTAAACGGCCCGTTCAAGTACGGTTCGAGCGCATCCAAATCAATCTCAATCAGCTGGTCATAGTAGGTGGCCGGATCGGCGTATACGTCTGGATCAGGCCGGAGACAGTCGGCCACGGCGCGGGCCGCATCGGCTACGTCGCTTCGGTTGGTGGCCTCCAAATAGGCCGCCATCTTTTCGTCAAAGGCAAACAGCGACGTGGTCGCGCCGATTTCCGCGCCCATATTGCACACGGTGCCCTTGCCGGTACAGGAAATGTTTTGGGCGCCTTCCCCGAAGTATTCCACAATGGCGCCGGTGCCGCCCTTCACCGTCAGGATACCGGCCAGTTTCAAGATAATGTCTTTGGGCGACGCCCAGCCATGCAAAGCGCCGGTCAGGTGTACGCCTATCAACTTCGGAAATTTCAGTTCCCACGGCATCCCCGCCATCACGTCCACCGCGTCCGCGCCGCCCACGCCCACGGCCAACATGCCCAGCCCGCCCGCGTTGGGCGTGTGCGAATCCGAGCCTATCATCATGCCGCCCGGAAACGCGTAGTTCTCAAGCACAACCTGATGAATTATGCCTGCGCCGGGCTTCCAGAAACCGATGCCGTACTTGTTCGATACCGACGAAAGAAAATCATAGACCTCCTTATTCGACACAAGCGCCTCGCGCAAATCTTCCGCAGCCCCTGTTTGCGCCTGGATCAGGTGATCACAGTGGACGGTGCTGGGAACGGCGGCCCGTGGCTTGCCCGCCTGCATGAACTGCAACAGGGCCATTTGCGCCGTGGCATCCTGCATGGCAACCCGATCAGGCCGGAAGTCCACGTAGTCCGTGCCGCGTCGCCACGGCGTGTCCGGCACATGGTCCCAAGCATGGGCATACAGAATTTTCTCCGCAAGCGCGAGGGGGCGTCCCGCTGTTTTTCGGGCCTTGGCAACACGTTCGGGCAATTGCGCATAAAAGGCACGTATCATGTCGAAGTCAAAAGACATAGGGCATCTCCTTGTTTGTGAATGTTACGCATCACATCATGTGCCGTCATGGGAATCCGCCGGGCAATGAGGGCGGCTATTCCAATGAGACGGCGGGATAAGGCGCGGTACGCTCTTCGATTAACGCCACCTCAAAGAGCCGTGGCCACAACTTCCCTGTCACAAAAATACGGTCTTCATCCGGGTCGTAGGCAATCCCGTTAAACACATCCGCCTCGGCCCGCTCTGCAGGCGCGAGCAGACCGGTCATGTCCGCCCAGCCCACCACATAACCGCTTTCCAGACAAATGATGGCGATGCGGTCTTCCTGCCAGATGTTGGCATATAACAAACCGTCAATATACTCCAGCTCATTCAGGCGAATGACCGGTTGTTCCCCGTAGCGAACATAGAGTTGTCCGATGGTTGCAAAGGTTTCGAGATCCAAAAAGCGGAGCCGCGCCGTGCCGTCGCTCATAATGAGGCGGTTGCCGTCGTGGGTCAGGCCCCACCCCTCGCCGAGATAGCTGAAATCGTCCACACGGCGAAAAGACTGCAAGTCATACACAAACCCCACCTGAGATTTCCACGTCAATTGTATGAGCCGGTCCTCATGCACCGTGATGCCTTCGCCAAAATAGGCTTGCGGCAGGGCCGTGTATTGCAGGACTTCGCCGGTTTCCAACGCAACCTTGCGGATGGAGGAGGCGCCGCGCAAGCCCGTGCCCTCGTATAAATGGCCGTTGGCGAAATCAAGGCCCTGCGTAAACGCTTCCGGATCATGGGGGTATTCGTTGATCACTTCATAGGTGTAGTACACGATTTCATCGGGCGGCAACTGGGTGGGCGGCGGCAACGGCGGCGTGCAGCGAAAACAACCGCCTGTGAACACAAGCGTCGTGCATACAAGCAACAGGGGCATTTTCAGGATGTCCGGCAACATGATATGTATCCATTCTAAACGGCATGATCGCGGCAGCGTTACAGGCGGGACAGGACAATCCGGCACATATCCCGGAAAATGTCCGCATGCGACAACGACCCGTGAGCGGAGCGGTACAAATCAAACGGCCCGTCGCAGGGCATCGTCCGGACGCCCTCGCACCACTAGTATTCGAAATGGAGCGTGAACAGCGGCTCAACAGCGCCCGCCGGGTATTCGCAACGGACCCACATGGTGAGGAGCGCGTTGTTTTCAAGTTCCGTTAATGCAAGCAGGTCTTCCCAGACATAATCCACATGGGCGCCGTCCACGAAACAGGTTACCGACACATAATACATATCGCTCGCGACCAAGTGGGGCACACGCACCTGCTTGCCCGGCTCCACAGGGATGGTGGCGCCGCTCGCGTCCGTGCGCAACAGATTGACCGCATCGTCAAAGGCATCCTGCTGCGCATCTTCGTCATCTTCGATAAACGGCACAAAACGCACGGCAGTCAACGGGAAGTCGCCTTCGTTAACCACTTTCACGCGAAACACTGGACCTGAACATCCCGCCAGCACTACCATCGCAGCCGCCAATACAATTGTAACCACCCCGCGCAACGCAATCCGATGCATGCTCAGACTCCTTTTAAGTTGCTCTCATACCGGTATCTTATCGTAACCCGACAAGTGGGTTTAGTGTAACATGGTAGCGAGTGATATGCCAAAATACACCCGTAGCATCCGGGTAATTGTCCCAGATAGCCCCCATAATTTTCAATGTTGCGGGCGCGAGGGAACCAATGCCCCCTATCCGGGGTTTATCAGACAAGATCGGAAAGAGGTTATGTCCCCTGTAGACGACTGGACATTGGCAAGGCGTGCCGCCACGGGCGACCGGACGGCTTTTGCCCGCATTGTGCGGCGCTACCAGCAACCGGTGGTCGCGTTCTGTTATCGCATGACCCGGTCCCATGCCGATGCTGAAGACATCGCACAGGAGACGTTTGTACGATTATACAAGGCGCTCGACAGACTGCAACCGGAGCGGCCTTTTTCGACAGTTTTGTTTACCATCGCCCGCAATGCGGCGCTCAACCAGCTGCGGGGCGAGGGACGGCATCGGCGGCGTGTTGCGGCGTTGGCGCAAACGCAAGACCAACGGGATGCAACGGCGCCGCCCGACCGGCAGGCCCAGGCTGCGGATGTTGCCGTCGCGCTTGAAACAGCCCTTGCCGCGTTGACGCCCGAATACAGGGAAGCCTTTGTGCTGCGCGAATGTCAGGGATTTGAGTACCGGCAAATCGCCGCGATTCTTTCCTGTCCCGTGGGCACCGTGCGCAGTCGCATTGCGCGGGCGCGCGAACAGATACGGCAGCAGTTGCTGGCATACGGAGACGATATCCTGTGACTACCGAGTTCGAAAAATATGAGCGCATCAGCGCGTTTCTGGACGATGAAAGTGACGCCCCCGAAGATGACGCGCTGTTGCTTGATGATGATGACGCCCTCAAGACGGTGCACCGTCAATATGCGCGTATTGGACGGCTGACGCGGTCTCTGTCTGCGCCAACGCCGTCCACGCACTTCCTCGCAAACACGTTGGCGCGTCTTCCGGAATCGGAACACGCCGGCGGCAAGCGGTGGCGTCGCTTGGCCGCCGCTGCGGCCTTGTTGGCCGCGCTGTTGCTGACATCCTACTTGATTGGTTCCGGCCCCGGGAGCAGAACACCCCATGTCGG
>SKQZ01000468.1 GCA_007118765.1 Candidatus Hydrogenedentota bacterium | reverse complement strand
TTTGCGCAGGCCGCCGGCTGACAGCGTGTTAGTACACGTCGAAGTCGGCGGGCAAGCAAAGTGCCTGATATGATGTAAGATTCGCAGGCACAACAGAAATCTTGTGAAATATGCGGGTTAATCGCTGCGCGGAATGCCGTCCGGCGGCGGGGGCGGCATTTCAAGCGGCGGATAGCTGACATCCGTTGCCTTGGCCACCCATGCGTCATCACCGTACACGCCCGCTTTTGTCGGGTCAAACGGCGTGAACCCAATGTCCCGCGCCGGGGAATCCTCCGAAAGGGCAAAGTCGAAGTTTTCGGGATCGGCAAATAGCGGATCGGCAATAATCGATCCTTCCTCGTGGCCCAACTCCTGCCACTCTTCCAATGTGTTGCCCAGAAACGTTACCGGTTCGCCGTCGGCGTGCCAAAAGCAATTGTTGCGACTGTGGTGTCGCACACGGTCCCACGGCCCCTGCACCAATACGCCGCTGTTCCAGTACACAATGTTGTTCTCCAGCGTAAAGGACAGATGTTCCTCTACGCGGGTTGCCTGAAGTTGATACAGCTCGCTGAAGGCGAGGATGTTGTTGCGCACGGTGTTTTCCCTGCCGTAATGCTGGTGGAAACCGCCGGTCTTCACGTTGTACACAAGGTTGTTCTCGAACAGGATGCCCGTGCTCCCTTCGTCGGGATACAGCCCCCACCCGCCGTAGCTATAGGCGTAAACATCATGAAATACGTTGTTGCGCACCACCGTGCCTTCCGAAGGCCCCAGTGTATAAATGCCGCCCATGTCGCTCAACACGCCCTGGCCGATGTGATGCACCCGGTTATAGGCAATGGTGTTCCTTTTGGCGGCGCTTTCCGCATAACCCCAGCGCCAGCCCACGGAGATGCCCGTGTACAAGAAGTCGGCGATTTCGTTGTGTGTGATGCGATTGTCAGGCGCATGACCAATCCACACGCCCACGGCACAGGTGTAAATGCGTCCGCCCTGCCGGATGATATTGTTGTCCGCCACAATCCCGCCGGTCTGTTCCGACTCCGCCGCAACAAGGGCTGTTTCGCCGATGCGTATGCCGCCGCCGCCCAAGTCATGTATGTATGACCGCTGCAGGGTGCAATCACGGCAACCTTTGCGGAACCAAACGCCATACCCGCCCACGTGTCCTATCTCGCAATCCTCAATGGTCACGTTCCGTGCGCCGTCGGCCATGATGGCGGCTTCGATTTCTGCGGCGGCCTGGGTGGGACCGAAATAAGAAATGCATGCCGGCGCCGCGGCATGACGAAAGGCCAGGCCCCGGATGGTAACATCCTCCACAAACACATTCGACTGCGGATCCCCTTGAAACACAACAAAACGGTCCACCACCGGCGCCGTCACCGTCGCCGCAGTCATGTCCTCGTCGCGCAATGGAGTATAGAAAAGCATGCCGTCCCGATCCAGAAACCATTCGCCGGGCGTGTCCAGGGCCTCCCGAAAATTCTCAAGATGATAGCGTGTGCCCGCCACCAGCGCGTTCCACGGTTTCATGCCGCTGTCCCCAATTACGACGGCCTGTGCATCAGCATCCAGCGCGTTGATGCGCCGCCGTGTAATATCCCATTTGTGATACGCCACAATGACAACGTCTTCCAGCGCCGCTTCCGAAAGCCCCTCCAACAGCGCAAACTCCTCCGGGCGCAGTGACAATGTCTGGGTGGCACGGAGTGGCGCACGCCCGGTGCCCGCCTCAATGACCTCTTCCTCCACCCCCGTCATATAGTAGTAGTGCTGATTCGGTTTGCGGGCGCGCACGGCGCGGCGACCGTTTACAAACAACTGGTCAATACGCTGGTCAGCCAGTGCCGCAGGCAACGGCGCCGTCCACACGCCGCCCTCGCCTTCGCGCCATCCGGTGATGCGATGCCCACCGGAAAACAACGGCGTTTCGTCGCCAACGGCCTGAATGACAAGACCGCTGTCTTCGGGCGTCAGTTCCAACGGTTCGGCCAAGTGGTAGGCGCCCGGATGCACATGGATAACGGCGGTTGCCGCGTCACGCGCAACGTCGCGCGCTTTGTGGAGCGACGCAAAGGGCGCCTCGCGCGTACCGTCGTTGGTGTCTGCGCCGTCGGGCGCCACATGATACACCGCCGCAGCCGCAGCAAGGTTTACCGAAAGCAACACGCTTATGCACAAGACCATAACGAACACGTCTCTCATGACATTCCCTTTCTTGGAGCGCCGCCGTTGCACAAGCCCATGCATACACGCCGGATACGCGCCGTAACGTCGTCATTATGCCGCACTGGCCGCCACAGGCACAATCACCGCCCGGCGGGGACATTGGTCGGGCTGAAACGGATCAGTTGCAATATCCACGTTGATGCATTATTATAACGTACAACGCGCCGGACGCCGAACGGAACGCGCGGCACTCCGGCGCGTGGTTACACACTGCGTATTTATGGCAACGCCGTCTGCGGTCGCAACAAAACGCAGCAGTGGCAAAACAAGGCGATGCATCATTACGGACACAAGTCCACACAGGTCAATCGGAATAGAACAAGGAGGATGTATGATGGCTAGGAAAACGAGTAGGCGAACCTTTCTGAGAAACGCCGCACTGGCCGGCGCCGCGGGCCCGTTCATTGTTACCAGCATTACCCGGGCGCAAACCCGCCGTAAACTGCGCCATGCGAGCGTGGGCGTGGGCGGCCAGCGAGGCGGCAATGATCTGGGAGAGTTTGCGACACACCCCGACATTGACATTGTGGCGCTGTGCGACGTGGATGCCCGGTTTCTGCAAGGGCAGGCCGAGCGCCTGCCCAACGCGCGTTTATACCGCGACTGGCGCGTAATGCTGGAGGAAGAGGCGGACAACATTGACTCAGTAAACATTGCCACCACCAACCACATGCACGCGCCCATCGCCATGGCCGCAATGCGCATGAACAAGCATGTATACTGTCAGAAACCGCTGACACACAGCATACACGAAGCGCGTATGTTGGCCGAAGAAGCCGCGCGGAGGCCCCATCTGGTAACGCAGATGGGCGTGCAAACGCACACCGCGGCGCCCTATCGAAATGCCGTGGCAAAGATACAGGCGGGCCTTGCGGGCAAAGTCAAAGAAGTGCATTCATGGGACCGCGTCCGGCATCACTACACAGGCGCATTCAGCGATCCCCACACGGAGCGGCAGCCTGAAACCGGCATAGACCCGCCCGAATATCTGGACTGGGATTTGTGGCTGGGCGTGGCGCCCGAACGTCCCTATAATGATGAGTTGTACCATATCCGCATGTGGCGGCGTTGGCACGATTTCGGCGGCGGCGCACGCGGCGACATGGCCGGACACATGATGGACGTGGTGTTCCACGCGCTGGAACTGACCCAGCCGGAATGGATTCTCAGCCATCGCAGCCCCCCCTATGAAGACACCTTCTCGCCCGATAACATGGCCGTGCATCGCTTCCCGGAAACACCCCACACGGACGGCCCTCTCGATTACATCTGGCACGACACCGGCGCCATTGACACCAGCGGCTGGCCCGTGCAGGAAGAAGACCTGCCCGGCAACGGCTCCATGTTCATTTGTGAGAACGGCTTCGTGTTTCTGCCCCACGTGGGCGAGGCGCAGTTCTTCCCGGAAGACACGCTTGCGGAGTCTGCGCGCCAGTTTGAGGAAACCGAAGGGCGACTGGAAGAAATCCATCACTTCCACCAGTTTGTGGACGCGTGCCTCGAACGCACAGAACCCAGCACGCCTTTTGGATTTTCGGGCAATCTGACCGAAACCGTGCTGCTGGGGAATATCGCAAACCGTTTCCCCGGGGAACAACTTGCATGGAACGGCCCCGAGATGCGTTTCACCGACAAACCCGAAGCCAACCAGTATCTCAGCCGCGACTATCGCGACGGCTGGAAGATCGAAGGGCTCGGATAATAGAATCTTAACCCCACACGTGCCCCGTTCGTGCCGCCGCAGGTCGCGAACGGGGTGCGTAATGCCAAGGAAGGAGGCGCTTATGTGGAAGCCCGCTTGCAATCGTGTCATGGTCTGTCTTGTATTGTGCCTCATGGTGATGGCGATTGCCGGAACGGTACGGGCCGACGAAACCGTCCCACACGTTGTATTCCTCACCGGGGAAGACCCGCACAACTATGAAGCCCACGAAACCGTGCCCGCCTTTGCTGCGTGGCTTGAAGAAGAGGGCCTGTTCCGCACCACCGTATCCGTCGGCGAAGGGCCGTTGAACGCCCACCATTTCCCGAATCTTGACGCCGTGGCCGATGCCGATGTACTGGTGATTTTCTTCCGCCGCCGCGCCGTCACACAAGAGCAACTCGACATCATCAAAGCGCATCTCGCAGCGGGCAAGCCGCTGGTGGGCATACGCACGGCAAACCACGCCTTTTCGGTGCATGAAGACCCTGAAACCGGACTGCCCGACGGTCATGTCGCATGGTGGGAGTTTGTGTCTGATATTCTGGGCTGCGAGAATCGGGGTTACGGGCCGGTGGAACCCGGCACCAGTGTTACCCCCGCGTCCGGCGTGGCAGACCACCCCATTCTGGAAGGCGCCACCCCGCTGGAATGGCACAGCGCAGGAAATGTGTATTTGGTGGCGCCCCTCCTGGACGACGAGGCGCAGGTGCTCCTTTGGGGCGAGGTGGAGGACAGGAAAGAGCCGATTGCCTGGACACGCACCACCGACGACGGCAGCCCGGTGTTTTACACTTCTCTCGGACACCCGAGCGACTTCGACGTGCCCCAGTTCCGCCGTCTCCTTGTAAACGGCATTCGCTGGGCAGCCGACAAGACAACACAATAAGCTGAGCAGGACATAAGACGCAAAACCCGCAGGGGGGTTATTTGAATTCCTGTATCACATTCCAGATTTCGCGTGTGCCTTCGGATGTGACGCTGGAAAAGGGAATAATGAGTGCGCTTTCGTCCAGGCCGAGGCCGTCGCGGATCATGTCCAAATGCTTCTTGCGCATGCTCCGTTTCACTTTGTCATACTTGGTGGCCACAATCAGCGTCGGTTTTTCGCTCTGCTCCAGCAGCGCCAGCAACTGCAAATCGCTGTCCGCAGGTTTGTGACGCGCATCCACCAGCAGCGTCACCATGCGCAATGGGTCGCGACTGCGCAGATAATCCGTCATGCGGCGCCCCCATTCCTTTTTCACCGACTTGGCCACCCGCGCATATCCATAACCCGGCAGGTCTACAAAATAAAACGCGCCGTTAACATCAAAGAAGTTGATGGTTTGCGTTTTGCCCGGCTTGCCGCTGGTGCGCGCGAGTTCCTTGCGGCGCAGGAGCGTGTTGAGCAGGCTGGATTTACCAACGTTTGACCGGCCCACAAACGCGAACTCGGGCCGGTTGTCACGCGGGAAGTGTTCCGGCAGCAGCGCGCTGCATACAAACGATGCCTGCACCAAACGCATGACGGGTTATCCTTTTTTGGCAGTGCGCGGTTTGCGTGCGCGGCGTTTTTTGGCCTTTGGAAAAATAATGTCGAGGGCCTCTTCCACGGTTTCAACCAGATCGAAGGCGATATGTTCGTGGATTTCATCGGGCAACTCAGGAAAGTCCTTTTGGTTGTCCTTCGGCAAAATAACCCGCGTAATGCCTGCGCGTCTGGCGGCGAGCACCTTCTCTTTCACGCCGCCCACAGGCAGTATCTTGCCGCGCAGCGTAATCTCGCCGGTCATGGCCACGGCGGCGGCGGGCGTCTTGTTGGTGATGGCGGACAAGATGGACACTATCATGGCCAGCCCTGCGGAGGGGCCGTCTTTCGCGATGGCGCCCTCGGGCACATGCACATGAATGTCCTGCGTTTTATAGAAGGCGGTCTTCACGCCCAACTTGTCGGCATTCGCCCGGATGAACGTGTAGGCGGCGCTGGCGGACTCGCGCATCACCTCGCCGAGTTGTCCCGTCAGCAGCAGGGTGCCTTTGCCCTTCATAATGCTGGACTCAACGCGCAGGACTTCGCCGCCCGCCTGTGTCCACGCCATGCCGATGGCCACGCCCACTTCCGCCTTGCTTTCCGGACGCGCTTCGCCATACAGCGGCGGACCGAGCAACTGCAAGACCGTTTCCGGCGTTAATGTCACCGGGCCGTCATTTGTCTTGTCCACAATCTTCCGCGCCGTTTTGCGACAAATGCCGGCAATGGAACGTTCCAGTTCGCGCACGCCGGCCTCGCGGGTGTATCGCTGCATCAGCGTTTGCAGGCCCGCGTCCGTAAAGGTGATTTGCTTCCGTTTCAAGCCGCATTCCTTGATTTGCCGCGGGATGAGGAACAGGTTGGCGATCTGGATCTTTTCTTCCTGCGTATATCCCGGCAGCCGCACGACCTCCATGCGGTCTTGCAACGGTTCGGGGATGTTAAATTCGCTGTTCGCAGTGGTGATAAAAAAGACCTCGGACAGATCGTACCCGACCTCAAGGTAATGGTCGCTGAAGTTCATGTTTTGTGCGGGATCCAGCGCTTCAAGCAACGCCGAGGACGGATCGCCCCGGAAGTCCACGCTCATCTTGTCTATTTCATCGAGCATGAACACCGGGTTGCGTACGCCCACATCTTTGATGCTCTGCACAATGCGCCCCGGCAGCGCGCCCACATAGGTGCGGCGGTGGCCGCGTATTTCGGCTTCGTCGCGGATGCCGCCCAGCGATACGCGCGCGAACTTGCGGTTCATGGCGCGGGCCACCGATTGTCCCAGCGAGGTCTTGCCCACGCCCGGCGGGCCGACCAGACACAGGATGGGGCCCCGTCCTTTCTTGTTCAGTTTGCGCACGGCCAAAAATTCGAGGATGCGCTCCTTGACCTTCTTGAGGCCGAAGTGGTCTGCATCAAGCACCTTTTGCGCGGTCTTCAAATCAAGGGAATCACGGGTGCGCTTGGACCACGGCATATCGCACAGCCACTCCAGGTAGCCGCGCAACACGGCGCTTTCCGGGCTCATAAGGGGCAGCCGCTCGTACCGGGCATATTCCCGATCGGCCTTCTCCTTCACTTCCGCCGGCATGCCCGCCTTCTCAATCATGGCGCGCAGCTCGGTAAACTCATTGCCGCCGTCCTCGCGTGTGCCCAGTTCCTGTTGGATAACGCGCAGCTGTTCCTGCAGATAGTGTTCCCGTTGTCCCCGCTCCATCTGTTCCCGGACACGGCTGCGCACGCGCTGTTCAATTTCGGCCAGTTCGTTCTCGCGCATCAACATCTCGGACAACATTTGCAGGCGACGTTTCATATTCAGGCATTCAAGCAATGTCTGCCGTTCTTCCACGGAAACAAACAGAAATGCGCATACCATGTTGGTAAGAAATTCCGGGTCTTCCGCATTCTGCTGGATACCCATCAACACCTCGGGCGCTATCCGCCCGGTTAACTGCACGTACTCCTCAAATTGATGCAGCACGGTGCGGGCGAGCGCATCCGTTTGTATGCCCGGTTGCCAGGGCGCAATCAATCTTTCCACCCGGGCAAAGACAGGCGCTTTGGAAAAGGCGAATGATTTCGCCCGGACACGCGCCAGACCTTCCACCACCACCTTCAACGAATTGTCAGGCAGACGCAGCACATTCACAATGCTTGCGGCAGTGCCGATACGGTGCATATCCGAGGCGCGCGGATGTTCCACGTCAGGATCATGTTGCATGCACAAGAACAACGGCACATCCTTCTCAATGGCGAATTCGACCGCTTCAACGGACATGTCGCGTCCCACAAACAAGGGCACCGCCATTTTGGGGAATACGACCATATCTTTCAGAGGCAACAAGGGCAACTCAAAAATGTTCTGGTCTTCTTTGGTGTCTTTCCGCGGCATTATGATACAAGTCTCCTGTCACCGACAGTGTTCTTAAATTCAAAAGCAGCAGGGCGATACGGGACCCACGCGCCGATACAGGCGGAGCGTCGGGGGATTGTTTCGCGTCAACCGTGCCTCACGTCCCAAATGCGCGTCACTCCCGTCCGGTGTTGTTCGCCGTGCCTGGGTGATGTGTTTTCTCTTATGCCGACGCCGAGCTCGCGTCTTTGTTGGAAGCCTTCTTGCTCTTGTCCCGTTCATACACGATAATGGGATCTTCGCCATTGAGGATGACTCCCGGCGTGATGATCACCTCGTGGATGTCATCGCGGCTGGGGATGTCAAACATCAGCTCAAGCATGGCTTCTTCCAGAATCGCCCGCAGCCCCCGCGCGCCGGTTTCCAGTGCGATTGCTTTTTCCGCAACCGCCGCAATTGTTTCCTCCTGGAACTCCAGTTTCACCTTTTCCATCTGGAACAGTTTTTCGTACTGTCGGGTCAAGGCGTTCTTCGGTTCCAACAGGATGCGTTCCAGGTCTTCGGATGCAAGGTCATGGAGCGGCGCCAACACAGGCAAGCGCCCGGAAAACTCGGGAATCATGCCATATTTAATGAGGTCTTCCGGCCTGACCAGCGCAAGTATGTCGCCAATGCGCATCTGATCCTTCGATTTAATATCGGCCTTGAAGCCGATGGCGTTGTTGCCCGTGCGCTTGCGAATGATCTGCTCAAGCCCGTTAAACGCGCCGCCGCAAATAAACAGGATGTTGCGCGTATCCACTTGGATGCACTCCTGTTGCGGATGCTTCCGACCGCCCTGCGGCGGCACGGCAGCAACGGTGCCTTCGATAATTTTGAGCAGGGCCTGCTGTACGCCTTCGCCCGATACATCCCGCGTAATGGACGGGCTGTCGCTCTTGCGCGCCGCCTTGTCCACTTCGTCTATGTAGATGATGCCCGTCTCCGCCCGTGCACAATCGAAGTCCGCGTTTTGCAGCAACTTCAGAATAACGTTCTCCACGTCATCGCCCACATACCCCGCTTCCGTCAGGGTGGTGGCGTCCACAATGGCAAAGGGCACATCCAACAGACGCGCAAGGCTTTCGGCCAACAGCGTCTTGCCGCATCCCGAAGGGCCGATAAGCAACACGTTGGTCTTTTGCAGCTCCACCCCGTCCACTTCAGAACCCGAGGTGAGGCGTTTGTAATGGTTGTGCACCGCCACGGACAGGATGCGCTTCGCCCGCTCCTGGCCAATCACATATTGATCCAGAAAGTCCTTGATTTCACGGGGCGCGGGGACATGTATCGCCGGACCGCCCCGTTTGCGGGCGCGGTCTTCCGCAACGATTTCATTACACAGCTTGACACATTCGTCGCAGATATTGACATCGGGGCCGGCAATCAGCTTGCCAACCTCATCATGTCGCTTGCCACAAAAGGAACAGGTGGGTATATTGGAGCGCGAACGCTGTTGCGGCGCCATACTTCGTTGTCTCCTGTTGTATCCGGTTCACAAGCGTACGCAAAGTACACGACGCTTTGCCATAATATATCACTTTTCGGCGGTGCTGTCAATAATTAACCTGCACAGACAACACTGCCCCTATATTGTGCCTGATTACGGGATTCAGGTCAAGCTCGAAACGAAACGCGGGGGGACACGGTACACTGCGCAACGGACGCACAGGCGTTGTGACCGCAGCGTTACGCCGTCACTGATGGGGTTAGCCCGGTTTTTTTCACAGGGTTTCGTCGTGAGCCTGAGGAGATTGCGTCACGTCAAGTGCTTTGCGCAGATCGGCGGCTGACAGCGTGTTAAGACACGTCGAAGTCGGCGAGCAAGCAAAGTGCTTGAGATGGCGTAAGATGCGCAGGCGCAACAGAAAGCCGGTGAAAAACCCGGGTTAAACCTGACCTTCGCCGGGATGTCGGACAAGCACCTCGTCAATAAGGCCATAGTCTTTGGCCTCATACGCGCCCATAAAGAAGTCGCGGTCGCTGTCGCGCTTGATAATCTCCATGGACTGGTTCGTATGCTTGACAAGGATTT
>SKQZ01000031.1 GCA_007118765.1 Candidatus Hydrogenedentota bacterium | reverse complement strand
CATACGACATACCGGGCACAGGCGCATCGGATCGTTGCCTTGGGATTGAGTATTATCGCTTGGTTTCATATCGTGCCATCCCATGTCTCTTGCCCATATTGCACTACACCATCTTGTTAACGTTATTATAAAGGGTAATGGATGCAAATGCAAGTACAAAATGGATCGTATAGAAAAGTATGATTGAAACACCGCTAACCAGTTGTTCGGCAACAGAAACGGAGAAACGATGATGACGATACGCGAACAGATTCAGGAAGGAATTAAGCAGGCAACCAAAGACCGTGATCATGCGCGTTTAGAAACGCTGCGAATGGCCAAAGGTGCGCTGCTGTTGAAGGAAAAGGCCAAAGGCGCGGATGCACACATTGGTGATGATGATGCGGTTGATGTATTGCGTGCGGAGGTGCGCAAGCGGCGACAGAGTATGGCGCTGTATCAGGAGCACGGGAAGGATGACGAGGTGGAAGCGCTGCAGGCGGAAATCCATGTGCTGGAGGAATTTCTGCCGCGGCAATTGTCAGAACCGGAAATTGAGGAACATGTGCGTGCATATCTTGCAAGCCACCCGGACATCAACCATGCCGGGAAATTGACCGGGGCCATGAAACAAGCGCTTGGCGATGGGGCCGACGGAAAGATGTTGAATGCGGTGTGTCGGCGTGTTCTGGGAGAATAGCATCTTGCCCTGATTACCGCGACGAAATTAAACACATAGACAAAAGCATAAGACTAAAAATATAGGCTTGCAATCAGTCGGGTGATTTGTGTATACTTTGCGTCAACTGGGCATGACAGCCGTGCTTGGAGCCACGGTCAGGAGCACAGGATTGTTCTTCCTGTTGTCAGGTTTGCCTTGCCAACTATCGCGACCCCTGTATTGTTGCTTCAGTGGTGCGCAAACAAAGGAGATGCGTTCATGGATAATGCCAAATTGATATTAGATGGGAAAGAATACGAATTGCCGGTGTTTGTGGGCAGTGAGAACGAGGTGGGCATAGATATTCGGAAACTGCGCGATACCACCGGCGCCGTGACCTATGATCCGGGTTTTGCCAACACAGGTTCTTGTCGCAGTGCCATCACGTACATAGATGGTGACAAGGGCATCCTTCGCTACCGGGGCTATCCCATTGAGGAACTGGCCGGCAAGGTGCGTTTTTCGGCTGCCGCGTATCTGTTGATATACGGGCGGCTGCCCACGGAATTGGAGTTCCTGCAATGGCGCAAGCAACTGACGCTGAACAGCTTTATTCATGCGAGCCAGGTAAACTTTTTTGATAATTTCAGCACACTGTCCCACCCGATGAACATTCTCGGGTCCATGGTGTCTTCCATGTCGTCCTTCTATCCCGGCGAGGCGGATGACAAAGATCTTATTCATCACAACATCCAGCGACTTATTGGTCAGGTAAAAACGATTGCGGCCTTTTCTTATCGCAAGTCAGTGGGGCTGCCCTATATTTACCCGCGCACCGACCACAGTTATGCGGCCAATTTCCTGCGCATGATGTTTGCCACGCCTGCCGAGGAATATGTGGTGCCGAAAGTGATGGAAGAGGCATTGGACATGCTGCTTATCCTGCACATGGACCATGAGCAAAACTGCAGCACCTCCACCGTTCGCATGGTGTCCAGCACCATGTCCAATATCTATGCGTCGGTATCGGCAGGGATAAACGCCTTGTGGGGCAGGCTTCATGGCGGTGCTAATGAGGCGGTGCTCAATATGTTGCAACAGATAGCCGACGACGACGGTGATTACATGAAGTACATCGAGATGGCCAAACGCAAAGACGACTCGTTCAAGTTGATGGGCTTTGGTCATCGCGTATACAAGAATTTTGATCCCCGTGCCAAGATACTGAAGGAGGCGGTGGACAAGGTGTTGACCGAATTGGGCATTCATGATCCGTTGCTGGATGTGGCCAAAGGTCTTGAGGAAGTGGCCCTCAAGGACGAGTTCTTCGTTGAGCGGAAACTGTACCCCAATGTGGACTTCTACAGCGGTATCTTGTATCGTGCCCTCGGCATTCCCACGGAAATGTTTACGGTGCTCTTTGCCATTGGACGCATGCCCGGCTGGATTGCACATTTTCTTGAAATGCGCGCCGACCCCGATTTGCGCATTCAGCGTCCCCGGCAAGTGTATATTGGCGAGAACCTGCGCCACTATGAACCGGAAGAATAGTTGACGGCGGTCGCCATTGCGCTACCATAAGAAGAAACGTGACGTCGCTGCGGCCATTTCCGGCCGCAGTGACGTGGTATTATGTTGAGGAAGCGGTCACGTTTTCAGCGGTTGCTGTGGCGTTTCATAAACAAAAGAAGACAGGCTTATACTCATGAACGAACAAAAGATACGCTGTCGTATTGCGCCGTCCCCCTCGGGTTTCCTGCATATCGGCACGGCAAAGACGGCGCTGTATAATTGGCTGTTTGCACGCAGCCAAGGCGGTGCATTTATTCTGCGGCTGGAAGACACCGATGCCGAGCGTACGGATGAACAATATGTTGACGCCATGTGTGACGGGTT
>SKQZ01000259.1 GCA_007118765.1 Candidatus Hydrogenedentota bacterium | reverse complement strand
TGTTCCCGTTGCAACCAAAGGATGTCACAATGGCTACAGTTGGTATCGCCCTTTTATGCTTTGTTGGCTATATCGTTGCGTACAACACCTATGGTCGCTGGCTGGCCCGCAAGATATTTGCCCTGCGCCCCGACGCGCCCACACCCGCACATGCCTGCCAGGACGGCCGGGACTATGTGCCAACCAACCGGCTGGTGCTTTTCGGGCATCATTTTACTTCCATCGCGGGCACGGGACCAATTGTGGGTCCTGCCATCGCCGTGTTCTGGGGCTGGCTGCCCGCGCTCCTGTGGGTTGTGCTCGGTTCCATTTTTGTTGGCGCGGTGCATGATTTTGGCGCACTGGTCGTATCCATGCGCCATCGCGGACAAACCATCGGCGATATTTCGGGCACAATGATTTCACGGCGCACCCGGTTCCTGTTCCTGACCATCCTGTTTCTTACGCTCACCATAATCATCGCGGTTTTCGGGTTGGTTATCGCCACCATCTTTTCCATTTACCCGCAAACCGTCTTGTCGGTGTGGACCGCCATGCCGCTGGCGGTATTTATCGGCATGGCCATTTACAAACATGGCGGCAACCTGTTCCTCTTGTCCGCGGGCGCGTTGCTGTTGTTGTATGTCACCGTATACCTGGGCGTGCGTTATTTCCCCTTTGATACGGGCCTGACCCTGTTTCCGGGGGCGGAAGCCTCGTACATGCAGGCGCTGGGCTCTTCGGTGGTGTTGTGGACATTGTTCCTGCTGGTCTACTGTTTTATCGCCAGCGTACTTCCGGTCTGGTTGTTGCTACAGCCGCGGGACTACATCAATTCGTTGCAACTGTATGTAGCGCTGGTTTTGTTGGTATTGGGCCTGTTTATCGCAGCGCCGCCCATTGTGGGCCCCGTCTTCGGCGCCGGATTAACAGGCGCGCCGCCCATCATGCCGTTCCTGTTTATTACCATTGCCTGTGGCGCCGTATCCGGGTTCCACTCGCTGGTGTCTTCCGGTACCTCTTCCAAACAAATCAATCGCGAGACGGACGCCCTCTATGTCGGGTACGGTTCCATGCTGGTGGAAAGCGTGCTTGCACTGCTGGTAATTTTTTGTTGCTGCGCCGGCATCGGCATTTTGGTGTATGCAAACGGCAACGCCTTGTCCGGTACGGAGGCGTTCATGCACTATTACGGGCATGGCTGGGATTCGATGCGGCTGGCGCATACAGTGGGCGTATTCATTGAAGGCGGCGGCAATTTGATCGCAGCCCTCGGCGTACCCCGGGACCTGGCAATCGGTATTATCGCGGTGATGGTGGCCTGCTTCGCCGCCACCACCATAGACACGTCCACGCGACTGCAACGCTATGTCATACAGGAAATCGGCGGCGCAGTAAGACTGGACGTACTGAAGAACAAGTATGTTGCCACCACAATCGCCGTGGTGTGTGCGGGCATCCTCGCATTGATGCGCGGCCCGGAAGGGCCCGGCTCCGGCGGATTGTTGTTGTGGCCGCTCTTCGGCGCTACCAACCAGCTGCTCGCGGGACTTGCCTTATTGGTGGTGATCTTTTATCTGCGGCGCAATAATAAGCCTGTCTTTTTTGTAGTGATTCCCCTGTTGATGATGCTAGTCATTCCGGCATGGGCACTCATGCATCAGGTGCGCACATTTTTTGACGCAGGCAATTTCCTTCTCTTTGGCTTCGGCGTGTTCATCCTCTTAGTCCAGCTATGGATGGTAATTGAGGCATTGCTCGCATGGAAAGAGGCACGCGGTCAGGGCTAGCCTGCATGGGGCATCACGATTCTGCCGGGTCTATATGTTCGGCGTCCACAACACCGCCGGCAACGCAAATCCAAAGACGCTTCCCTTGTCAACCTCACTGTTAACATATACCCGCCCATTATAGTACTCTACGATACGCTTGACGATGGAGAGTCCGAGGCCCACACCCGTGGGACGCTGTCCGGACACATACGAAGGCGCCCGTACAAATTCACCGAAGAGACGGGATAGGTACTCAGGGGCAATGCCCACGCCCGTGTCCAAGACCTCAAAGATCACCTCGTCGTTTTCGCTGCGTGTGCGCAGTGTGATGCGTCCGCCTTCCGGTGTATATTTCATCGCGTTCGTCACATAGTTTACCGCAGCTTCGCGAATAAGACGCGGCACGGCGTGGATATCCGGGAGCGACGGTTCAAGTGTCACTTCCATCCGCTGCCCTTTCTGTGCGGCTGGTTCCTCATACGCCTGCGCAAGGTCCCGCGCAATATCGTTGAGATTGACCGACTGCTCCTCATTGCGCAAAGCGCCGCTTTCGAGCACCGCAAGGTTCTGAATATCATGCACAAGGTTGCTCAAATCCTGCGTACGAATTCTGGCACGGGCAACTGCGGTGCGGACATTTTCAGGCGTATCATGCTGCCAGAGCGTTTCCACCACTTCCAATAGCATGGTGGCCGCCGCCGCCGGCGCTTTCAGATTATGGACAACAATGTGTAGGAAATCACGTCGCATTTCTGAAAGATGCACCAGTTCTTCGTTCAGGGCGCTCAAAGCGCGTTCCCCCTTCTTCAGGGCGGTTGCAATCTCGGAAACCAACAGCGTGGTGACCGTAAACAGTATGGCCTGCACGGTTAATACCGTAAGGGCATAACGCCCGCTGATGGGAACATCGGAAACAATGGCGCCGGCGGGCATGAATACGGGCGCCAGTTCAAAGAGCTGACTCAGAACCAACCCGGCAAAAAGCAAGTAGCCAAACAGCGCGTGATAGAAAACCGCCTCGCGGGGCAACAACATGGCCGCCAGGATAATGTGCAGGATATAGAAGGAAGCAAAGGGCGATGCAGCGCCACCCACCAACCACAGCGCCGCCGTCAGAAACACAAAATCAAGGTTAATTGTCACGTGCATTATCAGCATCAGCCGCCAATGCGAGACATCCACCCCAAGCAAACCCCAGTACAACAGGATAAAAACACCGAGGTTAAAAAGGAAAAGGCATGCGGCCAAAACATGCAGGCCCAAGATGGGCAGTTCCTCTATGCCGACCACATAAGCGGCAAACCATGCCCCGGCTATAATGGCCGCGACAACGGCAAACCGCGCAAAAGCATAAACCAGTAACCGAGCGCGTAAAAACCGCGGGCTTATGAGGAACGACGGGGAACCATCCAATAGCGTTTGTCTGCGCGCTTGCACCATCTTCATATCTAACATCTCCTCACGCACGCCACAGCAATCATAGCATTTTTCACGAGAGACATGCACTATTTCTTGCGCACAATCATTTTTGATGGTCTCCGATGCGATTCGTAACGCTATTGCAGATCTTTCTATGGCATTTTATTGCAACAACTTAATCCTTTTTGTGGTGCGAGCGCAGCAAGTGTCCGGCGTATTGCGGCGGGCCGTCACCTTTCGTGCCGTGACGGTGGCAGCGTTGATCGATCTCATCCGCAACACTTGGTTATTCGTGTCAGGAGCGGCTATAATGCGTTGAAAAATAAGTTGGAACCCCGTAAGGAAAAGAGAACTATGCACTTTTTTCGGAAGACGATGTGGCGCATCTGTAGCGTTGTTTTGTGTGTGGGCAGTGTTATCGCCTGCTCTTCCGGACGCCAGATCCCGGACAATGTATTACAAGTGGGCAATGGCGCAGAGGTACAGGAACTCGATCCCCATGTGGTCTCCGGCGTAAGTGAGCATCGTATATTGAGCGCGTTGTTTGAAGGACTCACCGACTACGCTCCCGAAACACTGGAACCGGTGCCCGCCGTCGCCAAATCATGGGACCTGTCGCCGGACCAGTTAACCTATACATTTCATTTGCGCGAGGACGCCGAATGGTCCAACGGCGACCCGGTGACCGCACACGATTTTGCATACGGGTGGCACCGCATCCTCTCCCCCGCCATGGGTTCGGAATATGCATACCTGTTGTATTGTCTGCAAAACGCCCGGGCCTATCATGAAGGCGACATTACCGATTTTGACAAGGTCGGCGTGCGCGTTTTGGATGACCATACGTTGGAAGTCGTTCTTGAGCATCCCACCCCCTACTTCTTGACCATGCACAACCATTATGCGTGGTTTCCCGTACATCAGGCGACCATTGAGGCTCACGGCGCCATGGACACACGGGGCACACGCTGGACACGTCCGGGCAATCTGGTCGGCAACGGACCGTTTGTATTGACGGCGTGGCGTCCCAACGAGGTTATCAGCGTGCGTCGCAATCCCCATTATTGGGACGCAGAGGCCGTGCGCCTTGAAGGCATTGACTTCCACCCCATTGACAACCATCAAACCGAAGAGCGCAGTTTTCGTTCAGGACTGCTTCATATTACCTCCACCATTCCGTTGCACCGTGTTGACGTGTACCGGCAGGAACGTCCGGAAGTATTGAACCTGCAACCCTATTACGGAACCTATTTTTACCGGCTGAATGTTACGCGACCGCCTTTCGACGACCAGCGGGTGCGCAAGGCGTTTGCGCTGGCCGTCAATCGCCAGGAACTGGCCGACCATGTGCTTACGGGCGACGAGCAGGCCGCCACCCATTTCGTGCCGCCCGGCGTTGGTTATGAACCAATCCATCGTGTTACGTTTGATGTTGAAAAGGCGCGCGCCCTGCTGGCCGAGGCCGGGTACCCGGATGGCGACGGATTGCCGCGGGTGGAGATTCTATACAATACCAGCGAAGCACACCGCACCATCGCCGAGGCAATACAGCACATGTGGCGCGAATACCTGAACGTTGATGCCCGATTGTTTAATCAGGACTGGAAAGTATACCTTTCGTCCATGAACAACCTCGATTATCATGTGGCACGTTCCGGGTGGATAGGCGACATAGCCGATCCCATCAATTTCCTGGAATGTTTTCAAACGGGGTTGGGGAACAACCGCACCGGTTGGTCTTCACCGGAATTCGACGCTCTGATTGAGGCCGCGTACAATGAGCGTGACGCGGACAAACGCCTTCAATACATGCAGCAGGCGGAAGCACTGCTCCTTGACGGCGGCCCGATCATCCCCATCTATTTCTACACGTGGATATTCCTGAAAGCGCCCGAATTGCACGGTTTAACACCCAATATCCTCGGATATATCCGCTGGAAAGACCTGTATCTCGAAGGAGAATAGCAGCACATGGCCCTTTTTGTTTTGAAACGGTTTGCCGAATTCGTGCCGGTGCTGTTCATGATTATCACCATCACATTTTTTCTGGTGCGTCTTGCGCCGGGAGGCCCCTTTGACGCAGAGCGCCGGGTGTCGCCGGAGGTGTTGCGCAATCTTGAGGCACACTACCGTATGGATCAACCCCTGTACCGGCAATACCTGGAGTATTTGAGCGGCGTGGTGCGGTTTGATCTGGGCCCGTCATTCCAAAAGCCCGCACACACCGTTCGGGAATGGATACTCCTGCGGCTGCCGGTCTCGCTGGAACTGGGCGCATACGCATTGCTTTTTGCGCTGCTGGTCGGGTTGGGCGCCGGCATACTTGCGGCACTGCGACCAAACTCGCTGCTGGATCACAGCGCCATGACAACCGCCATGATCGGCATCTGTATTCCGGCGTTCGTGCTCGGGCCGCTGCTGGCGCTGATATTTGCGTTATGGCTCGACTGGTTGCCCGTGGCGGGCTGGGCAACACCCGCGCACAAGATATTGCCTGCCATTACGCTGGGCGCAGGGTATGCCGCATACATTGCACGCATGACGCGGGGCGGCATGCTGGAGGCCCTGTCACAGGATTTCGTTCGCACTGCCCGCGCCAAGGGCTTGCGCGAGGCACAGGTAGTGTTGCGCCATGGATTGCGTGCGGGCATTCAGCCGGTGGTCGCGTTTCTCGGCCCCGCCACCGCAGGTTTAATGACAGGGTCATTCGTGGTGGAAACCATCTTCCAAGTGCCCGGACTGGGACGGGAATTTGTGGAGTCCGCGTTTAACCGCGACTACACCATGATCACGGGTGCAGTGCTGGTATACGCCGTGCTGGTCATGACGTTGAACCTGGCCTCCGACATCATGCTTGGCTGGCTCGACCCCACCATCCGGACACGTTGACGCAATCTCATGTCCCAGATTGCCGCGTCGGGCTTACGCCCTCCTCGCAAAGACGGTGGGGTATTGCCGCGTCGGGCTGCCGCCCTCCTCGCAATGAGGATTGTGTTTGAGGTGAATCTACCGTTCTTCAATGCATCGCCGCCGCAGGTAGTGGAGATCAATAGCACCTTGAATATTCGGTGCAGCGCACCGAGATTTCAAGGCACAGTAGTTGCGTGTTGTTACTGTTCCGTGGTCTCCCGGCGGGTTAACCCGGGTTAACGGGGTGTGATGGTTATGTCCGGCAGCAACGCATTGACTTGCTCCGACGTAAACGCGCCAATGTCCCAGGACATGGCATTGGCCGTGCCCATGGCCACGCCAAGTCGGGCCGTGTCTTCGATGGGCTTGTCTCCGGCAAGCCCCAGCGCGAACCCAGCCACCAGTGCGTCCCCCGAGCCCACGGGGTTGACTTCGTCAATCGCCGGCGGCATAACGTGGAAACACCCTGCTTTGCAGGCGACCAATGCACCCGCAGCGCCAAGCGACAAGACCACCAGCGACACGCCTTTCACGCGCAGCGAATCCACGGCCGCCCATTGATCGGCGCGGGTATTTATGGAACATCCCAACAATTGTTCCGCCTCTTCCACGTTCGGCTTGACCATATACGGATTCGCGGTGAGCCCCTGTTCACAAATGGGCCCATAGGCATCCAAAATGGTTTTGACGCCGGCCTCGTTTGCCATGCGCGTCACGTCATGATAGAAATGGTCCAATGTGCGGTCCGGCGCGGAACCGTTCATGGTAATAACCGTCGTCTTTGATAAAACCGCCGCCACCTGATCCAACGCCGCCGCGCCCTCTGGTTCGGTTACGGCGGGACCCGGCTCGAACACGGCGGTCTGCCGGTGAACAGGCTCCTCAAGAATGGTGGTAATCGTGCGGGTCATGGCAGACACCCAAATCGGCGCACATCGCACCCCGTCTTCTTCGGTGAGCATCTCCACCACATGCCGCCCCGTATGACCGCCCACAAACGGCATTGCCAGTGTGCTGCCGCCCATCGCATTCACCGCCCGCGAAACGTTACACCCTTTGCCCCCTGCAATACAGGTGTATCTGGGCACGCGATTTTTTTCGCCCACATGCAGTCGGTCAATAAAAACCGTCTTGTCCACACAAGGATTGGGGGTAATGGTGACAATCACGGCAATAACCCCGTCTACGCATGTTCTTCTTGGAACCGCGCCAATGCGCATCCGGCGCAACCCAACACGCCGGAATCGCCGCCAAGTCCGGCGGGCAGTATCTCACACCGGTCGGCAGGCACATCAAAGGCATTTTCCCGCACCGTCTCGCGCACCGTGTCGAAAAGCATATCGCCGGCATTAATCATGCCGCCGCACAGCACAATACGCTCCGGATTAAGCGCATTCACCATGCTTGCCGCGCCAAGACCCAGCCATATTGCCGTTTCCTTAAAAACATCTTTGGCATACGCGTCTCCGGCAACAGCCGCTTCATGGATCATCTTGCCGGTCACCACCTCCGGGTTCCCGTCGGCCATATCTTTCAATGCGGTGTCTGCGGCTTCCCAGCCTTCGCGGGCAGTACGGGTCATACCGGTAACAGACGCATACGCTTCCAGGCATCCCCGCGCACCGCAACCACAGAGCCGTCCGTCACGCTGCACCTTGATATGCCCCAGTTCGGCGGCCGTTCCGTCTTTTCCGCGCAACAGCTGATTAAACACAACGATACCGCCGCCCACGCCCGTGCCCAGGGTGAACACCACAATACTCTCCGCGCCCTGTCCCGCGCCCATCCAGTACTCGCCGTAACACGCCACATTGGCATCATTGTCCACATAACACGGCACGCCCAGCCGCCGCTTCATTTCATCGGCAAGCGGCACATTATTCCATCCGGGCAGGTTTGGCGGACTGTATACAATGCCCGTCTGCCAATTCATGGGCCCGGGGGCGCCCAATCCGACCGCCATCACATCGGACATGGCGATATTGTTTTGCGCCGTCAGTTCCGTTACCGACGCGGCCATTAGCTCCATGACAGCATCCGGACCGGCTGCTGCATCCGTGGACCGCGACTCCTTGGCGACCACTTCCCGGCCATCCGTGACAATGGCCGTCTTGATGTTCGTGCCGCCCAGATCAACACCGACAATGTACCTGCTCATGCTTGTAAACCTCCCGTCTCTTGACGCACAACCATCAAGGCCTGTTCCATGCGTTCAATTGCTTCGTCCCGTCCGAGCAACACCGTCAATTCATATAACCCGGGCCCCACAGTCTTCCCGGTTAATGCGAGCCGGGTCGAATTGACCAACGCGCCAATTTTAATCTCCTTCGCTGCCGCCGCTTCCTCGTAGCAAGCCTTTAACGCCTCATGTTCCCACGATGGCACGGCCTTCATACAGGCAAGGGCCGTCTCCAACCATTGCAAAGAATCTTCTTTCATAAAGAATTTGCGCATACCCTTCTCTTCATAGGCCGTCGGTCGGGAAAAGAAAAAGTCCGTATAGGCCACGATATGATTCAACGTTGGTATCTTTTCCTGGCAAATTCGCGCCATTTCCAACAGCCATTCCCGGGGTTGCGCATCCACATCAAGACCGTGTTTACGCATGATTGGCAATACCCGGTCGCATAGTTGTTCCGTTGTCAACATGCGAATGTGTTGACCATTGAGCCAGTCAAGTTTCTTGCGGTCAAACCGGGCGGGCGACTTGGTCAGCCGTTTCAACGTAAACATCTGTTTCAGCTCGTCCAGCGTGAAGAACTCGCGGCCCTCTTCCTCCGAAGTCCAGCCGAGCAAGGCAATATAATTGATGAGCGTTTCGGGCAGGTAACCATCTTCACGCCAGTCAAGCACATTGGCGCCATGCAGGCGCTTGCTGTATTTGCGCCCATTTTCGTCATGCACCAGCGGGTGATGGGCAAATCTGGGCAGCGGATACCCGAGGGCATTGAACAACATTACGTGGCGCCCGGCATTGGTCAGATGATCATCGCCGCGGATAATATGCGATATTTCCATCAACCCGTCATCCACCACCACCGCCAGATGAAAGATGGCGGCGCCATTGGGCTTTACAATAATGAAGTCATCATATTCTTTGTTATGAAAGCGTACGGGCCCCTGAATGATGTCGTCCACCACGGTCTCACCTTCAGGAACGCGAAAACGGATGCTGAAAGGCGCATCGCCTTTGGCGTCAATTTCCGCCGGCGTCAGGTTTCGACATTTTCCGGAATACCGGGGCGGTCGTTTTTCCTGAGCGGCCTGTTCGCGCATGGCGTCAATTTCTTCGCGTGTGCAAAAGCACTTGTATGCCTTGCCCTCTTCCAGCAGTCGTGCCGCCTCGCGGGCATACAACTCCCGGCGCTGCGATTGGCGATACGGTCCGTAAGTGCCTTTTGCCGGTTCATCGCCAAACTGCGGGCCTTCGTCCCACTCGATGCCCAGCCAGCGGAACCCGTCACACATGGCGTCAACATATTGTTCATCCGTACGCTCGGCATCGGTGTCTTCCAGCCGCAGAATAAATGCACCGCCCTGACTGCGTGCAAACAGCCAATTATACAGCGCCGTCTTGGCCGTGCCGATATGCAGGAAGCCCGAGGGGGACGGCGCAATACGGCAGCGTATCTTTTGTTCGTTCATGATATAAGCCTGTTTTCTTTTGTTTATAAAACACCAAAGCAACCGCTGCCAACGTGACCGCTTCCTCAACATACTACGTCACTGCGGCTGGAAATGGCCGCAGCGACGTCACGTTTCTTCTTATGGTAGGGCAAAGGCAACCGCCGTCAATTATTCTTCCGGTTCATAGTGGCGCAGGTTCTCGCCAATATACACTTGCCGGGGACGCTGAATGCGCAAATCGGGGTCGGCGCGCATTTCAAGAAAATGTGCAATCC
>SKQZ01000033.1 GCA_007118765.1 Candidatus Hydrogenedentota bacterium | reverse complement strand
TGGAAAGGCAATCCGGATGTGGCGACCAATGATGTGTTTTACACGCCCCGATGTATTGAGATTATTCAGCAGGCCAGCAAGATGGCGGCACGATATGGGAAGACTGACGCGGGTGTCGGGCACTTGTTGCTTGCCATTCTCGCTGACGCGCGTTCTGCGCCAAGCCGTATGATGACCGCCATGCGAATGGACCGTGAGGCTTGTTTTAAGATGTTGTTGCAGGAACTGGGCAGGGGCGAAGGCCCGGCAAAAAGCGCACAGCCACAGCAACAGCAACCCTTACAACAACAACAAGAAGGGGGTGCGGCCGTTGCGGTTGCAAGCGCCGAAGGGTCGGAGAAAGGGGCCGGACCGAATATTGAAAGTCTTACCCGTGATTTGACGCAGATGGCGCTGGACGGGAAACTGGATCCGGCCATAGGCCGTGATGCGGAAATTTTTGAGATGCTCCAGATACTGACGCGCCGGTCGAAGAATAATGTCATGATTGTGGGAAAGGCGGGGGTTGGGAAGACACAACTTGTTGAGGGCATGGCATACAACATTGCGCAAGGCGACTCCGGGGACGGCCTTATTCCGTCGTTCCGCATTCTCGAACTGAATATTGCCGCCATGATGGCGGGCACCCAGTACCGGGGGGCGTTCGAGGAAAAGCTGCTGGGTCTGGTTGAACAGCTGAAGTCCGATCCCAACACCATTCTGTTTATAGATGAGGCACACCTGATTATGGGCGCGGGCGCCTCGGAAGGGGAGGGCATGGACATGGCGAATCTGTTGAAGCCCGTCCTTGCCCGTGGCGAAATACGATGCATCGGCGCGACGACGTTGCGGGAATACCGGAAGTTTGTTGAGAAAGACCCCGCCATTGAGCGCCGCTTTCAGATGGTGCGGGTTGAAGAACTGTCCGAAGAGGCGACCTACGAGGTGATGAAACGGGTTGTGCCCACGCTAAATCAACATCATCTGGTGCGCATCACCGATAAGGCGGTGGATGCGGCCATCACCCTCACGCAGCGCCACCTGCCCAACCGATGCCTGCCAGACAAGGCCATAGACGTGCTCGATCAGGCCTGTGCGCGGTTCCGGCTAAAGCTTATGGCGCAGGAAAAGAACCCCGATGGTTTGGAAAATACGATGGTTGCCTTGTCGCACGTGGGCATCACACCGCACGACATACGCAAAGTCATCAGCAAAATGACGGCGGTGCCCATTGAGGAAATGACTGCGGAAACGCGTTTGCATCTGAATACCATTGAACGGAAGATAAGAAAGCGGCTCATAGGGCAGGATGACGCGGTTTCCAAGTCGGTGGCTGCCGTGAAGAAGTCGCGGGCAGGACTTGCCGATCCCAATCGCCCGGATGCGGTGCTGTTGTTTCTCGGGCCTTCCGGCGTGGGCAAAACGCAACTGGCGAAACTGCTCGCCGAATACCTCTTCGGCTCCGCCAACCATCTTGTTACCTTCGACATGTCAGAGTATATTGAAGAACATTCCGTGTCCCGGCTGCTGGGAGCGCCACCGGGATATGTGGGCGCTGAGGAAGAGGGACGCTTGACGGGCGCGGTGCGTTCCATGCCCTTCTCCATTCTTCTGTTTGATGAAATAGAAAAGGCGCACGAACGTATTTTTGACATCTTCCTGCCCGTCTTCGATGAAGGGCGCCTGAAGGATTCGCGGGGACGGGACGCCTGCTTCAAAAACTGCATCATTATTTTGACCTCCAATATCGGCGCCGATTTGCTCTCGGACGCTGAAGAGGCCGATCCCAGAGGGGCGATTATCAACGAGCTGCGCGGACATTTCCGGCCGGAATTCATTAACCGGATAGACGAAATCATTCCGTTTTATCCGCTGCTCAACGAGGATATACGCACGATTCTGCGTCTGGAAATCAACAGTATCCGCGACAGGTTGCAGGAGAAAAACATACGTCTGCGCATGTACCAGCGCGCCTATGAACTGCTTATTACGCGGTCTTACTCGCCGGAATTCGGTGCGCGGGAGCTCAGGCGCATTGTTGATAAGGAGATCACGACGCCGGTAAGCGATTTGATCCTGCGCAACAAATTCGGGCCGGGCGATGTCATTAACGTGAAAGAAAACGGCGGGCAACTCGAATTTGTCAAGGGGGATGTGGAAACGGATGAGGAATTGAGAAGGAGGAAGGCAAAAACATGACGGACGAATACAACGATGTGTTTGAAATAGTTGACGGCCCCGAAGACGGCGTGTCTTTTCCTGTTATGCGCACCCCCGTAATGGTGGGCGCAAGTGTGGATTGCGGCATTTTCATCAACTTCGATAAGAAGGTGCTGCCCGACCATGCGCGGGTGACGGTCGTATCCGGGGGCTATCGCATCCGCAGTGTGTCCGGCGAGCCCGTCTACATCAACGAGAAACGTTCGGGCATGGTATGGGCGCGCACGGCCCGTTCCGGCGACATCATTCGCGTGGGAGACACCTCCCTAAATCTCATTTGCGCGCCCGACGGGCTGGCAAGTCGCAGCATTGGCATGCCCACCGAAAGCAACGTCGTCTGGTTGCTGCGTGCGCTTGTGGACAAAGGGCTGAAAACGGCCACCGTGCTTT
>SKQZ01000212.1 GCA_007118765.1 Candidatus Hydrogenedentota bacterium | reverse complement strand
CGACGGATTGTTGATGGATTTCCGCAACAATGTTATCCATCAGGGGGTCGGCGCGAATTACGACACCGACAGCATCACCCAATACAACATTGTGAACAATTACATTTTGACCAACTGGCGGCTCATTGAGCGAAGTCCTTATGCGCAGGGACATTTGGCGGGCAATGTCCAGCGTGGCGTCAAAGCGCCCGTGCAGTGGGAACTGATTCGACCGGGAACCGATGTACAACGGGCGTACCACGAACAGGACACGTCCTTTGAGACCGGCGACGTAACAACGCTTACTGCGGCGGAAGCATGGGAAACGGTCATGGAACATGCAGGCCCATGGCAGCGCGACAGTCACGATGAAAATGTCATCCGGGAAGTGCGCAATTATCATGCGGTGGAGATTGAAGGCGCCGATGCGCCCCCCTATTCGTTGCCGGAGTGGTGGCGGGAAGGGGCCATTGACTGCCAAAGCGAAGTGGGCGGCCTGCCGGAACTGGCCTCGGTCACAATTCCGGAATGGATTGACAGCAACCGCAACGGGCTTCCCGACTGGTGGGAAGCGGCCCACGGCCTTGACCCGGATGACCCGGACATTGCGAACAAAGACAGCAACGGCAACGGCTACACCAACATTGAAGAGTACATAAATGACTTGGACGCCATCCGCCGTACACACACGTTGATTGAAGAAGGTCGGGCCTCATAACACAGGGGCGCCGTTATACACAGTACATAGAGAGGGTGTTCATGGACATGTATTTCTTTTTAGTCGCTACGGTGGCGGTTGCTGTCGCCATGCCTGCGCTTGCCGCCACCGGTCTGTCGCGACCGAGTGACCTGCGGGTCGAGTACCGCGCAAACCCGCAGGGGATACAGGAAACAATGCCGCGTTTCAGCTGGCGCGTTGTTTGTGAGCGCCGGGGTTGTGCCCAATCGGCATGGCAGGTGATCGTAGCGGATGCGCCGGACAAGGCGGCGGCGGGCACGGGCAGTGTTTGGGATTCCGGCAAGGTTGCATGTGACACTCCGGTACTTGTTCCCTATGGGGGCGCGCCGCTCCAACCGCGCACGTCCTATTATTGGCGTGTGCGGGTATGGGACGAACGCGACAACGCTTCCGAATGGAGCGATGTGGCCCGGTTCAGCACCGGTCTGCCAACGGACAATGGGTGGCAGGCGGATTGGATCGGCTATGATGTGCCGGACAGCGCCGACCTTGAGGCGGCGTGTGTGTTGCCGCCCGAAAAGGCCGGGTGGATATGGCATCCCGATGCCGATGCGTCCGCCACGCGTCTGTTTCGGCGCACCGTTGTGTTGCCCGATGATGCGGTGATTGTGAACGCGCCGCTGCTGATCACGGCGGATAATTCCGTGCGCGCATGGATAAACGGACAACCCGTCGGCGTGGGCCGTCCGGACATGCGCAACTGGCGCGAGATCAACCTGCATCTGGTGGCGGCGTTGTTGCGTCCCGGTCATAATGTCATCGCTTTGGAGGCGACAAGCGACGGAGACGCGGCGGGCGTATTGGCGACATTGCGAATCACGTTGCGGGATGGCAGCGTTCAGGATATTGTCACCGATTCGAGTTGGAAATGCGCCGGAGCCATAGCGGAGGACGACCCGTGGAAGCAGCCGGAGTACAACGATGATCCCTGGGAAGACGCGGTTGTGCAGGCGGCGTTTGGCGATGCGCCCTGGGCGGAGTCACGGTTGGAACCGGCGCGATTCAAGCCTGTGGCACATCTGCGGCGCAACTTTGAAACACAAGGCGCGATACGTCGTGCCACCTTATATGCCACCGCGCTGGGCATTTATGAAATGCGTCTGAACGGCGAGCGGGTGGGCGACATGCATTTTGCGCCCGGATGGACGAATTACCGCGAGCGCGTCTATTATCACACCCATGATGTCACCGACATGATGCGGGCCGGGGAAACGAACACGCTCGGCGCGCTGCTTGCCCACGGATGGTATGCGGGACACCTGAGTCTGCATGGCCCGGAAATTTACGGCACGCGCCCGCGTCTGCTGGCGCAGTTGGAGATTGAATACGCCGACGGCACGACGGAGACCGTGGGCACGGACGACGCATGGCGTGCGGCGCACGGCGAGATACGGGGCGCGGATTTTCAAATGGGCGAGACCCGCGACCAATCAAAGGCGTTGGTCGGCTGGGACCTGCCCGCCCATGACGATACATCATGGGCAGTCGCGACAACAACACCGCCGGAAATTATGCCCAAGCGAATAGAAGCCCATCCCGGCGCACCGGTAAAAGAATTCGAGCGGTTGACGGCGCAGTCCGTCAGTGAACCACGTCCCGGCGTTTATGTTTACGACATGGGGCAGAACATGGTGGGCTGGCCTGTGATCACCCTTGACGGACGCCCCAAACAAACCGTCCGCGTGCGGCACGCTGAAATGCTTGAAGCGGACGGCATGTTGTACACCGACGCGCTGCGCGCCGCCACCGCAACGAACATCTTTCATCTGTCTGCACCGGGCACAACCGTGCTGGCCCCGGCGTTTACCTTTCACGGGTTCCGGTATGTGGAGATTCGCGGGGTGGATGCGCCGCCGCCGCCGGACGCGGTGGTGG
>SKQZ01000208.1 GCA_007118765.1 Candidatus Hydrogenedentota bacterium | reverse complement strand
CACTTTGCTTGCCCGCCGACTTCGACGTGTACTAACACGCTGTCAGCCGGCGGCCTGCACAAAACACCTGCTCTGGCGCAATCTTCACAGGCTCACGACGAAACCTGATGAAATATCCGGGTTAAGCCGGATATTGCGTCATTCGCAATCCGCTTCAGCCCGGTAATGGGCCGGCCGCGCACGCGCTTCAGTCATATCGTAGGGCAGTCGCCATACCTGATCGCCGGCTTTATTGGTGAAGTACAGATACGACGGCGACAGTTCGTCCGGGTTGCCGTCCGCCCAGAACGCATAGAAATCGGGATGCGCCTGCACCGGGCGGCGTGCATAGGCATGGTTGCGTTCGCTGTTTTGGGTAATATGGCGTTCCCGGTTCCATGTAACGCCTTGGTCGCGACTAATCCACAACGCCATTTCGCCGCCCGTGCCCCAGAATTGCGGTCCGCCCGTGGTGGGGGCAATAATGCGCCAGAGATTTTCCTCTTCAATGTACAGCGACCCCATGTCGTAATTATGGGTGGTTTCCGTTACCACGTGAAACGCCCAGTCCGTCCCGTTCCAATGGACGAGTTCCCACAGGCGCGGCTCGTTTTCCGGGCCGGGCTGGTGGCCGCCGCTGGTAACAATCAGCACCACCGGATGCCCCGCATGATCAAGGTCAATATCCTTCACATAGACCAACCGCTCTTCCGCTTCATAGTCGCGCACCAATGCAGGCTGCTGTATTTCTTCCATAGGCGTCTCAACGGTTTCACCCGCCGCTGTTTGCCACGTCTGCCCGAAGTCGCGAGTCTCCACATAGTACAAATTGGTGCGTCTGTCAACGTTGCCGTCGGGATGATAATTGAACGCGGTGATCACCCGTCCGTCTCGTTCGCGGCTGGTTTGGTAATGGCCGCCCATGCCCGCCAATTTCCGGTCTTCCGTCCAGTCGCGCCCGTCCGTGGCAACGCTCCAATACAGTTCCCGGCCTTTTGTGTATTTGGTAAAGCACAACACCATGCCTTTCCCTTCGACGGGCCAGGGTTGCGGGTACGTCATTTCCCGTTCTTCCACGCGCTCGAAGGCATCCACGCTGTACGGTTCCATACTGCGATAAATAAAGCCGGGGCGGCGCTGCCCGCGACCACTGACAAACACCCACACATGGCCGTCGTCGGCCAAGGCGATGCTGGGGTTGTCATGCGGGTCGTCCACGCCGTCTTTGTCGTGGACAATGGTGGGTTTGGGCACGGTACCGGTGGTATGGTCATATTCAGATGCCATGCACAACAAATACCGATCTTCCGGACCGGTGGTGCCGCCATAGACAAAGAAGGTTTTGTTCGCTTCCGGTGCGTACACCGCCAGCGGGATATGTTTGGCCGTATAGGTGCCCAAGCCGCCGGAATACTTGTCGCCATGTTCTGAGAACTGCCCCAGGGTAAACCAGATGCCTTTGTAGCCATCTGCTTTCTCAGCGCTAATTTCCGGTTCACACATAACCGACAGCCCACAGATAAGAAAGGCGGGAACCAGAGAAAAGATAACCCTCATGTTCATAAAACAATCCTCCTGTTGCAGGGCGCGCCAATAGGCTGTGCGTTTCACCACATTGCTTGTTGCCGTCGTCGGACATTAGTCCGCATATTTCACCCCGCCGTGACGGGATGAAATATGCGGGTTAGTATAACCCGTTCGCCGGGGAGGATGACAATTGCCCAACAAATGCATGACGAATGCTTGATGAAACCACCCCCGTTCCGACTCGGCCGTTATTCGGGTTCGATGCCGTCGGCGAGGCCCGCAAGGCGTTGTCGAACAAGCGCGTCAATCGGCGCAATCAGCGTTTCCGCCTCTTCCGTGGTCGCTGCCCGCGCCGTGATGCGCACCCGCACGGCATCGCGCGAAGCGAGCAAGCCCACCGTGGGATTGGACTGACCGCTGATGATGTCGCTGATAACGGCATCCACCCGCGACTCGCCCATGCCATACACTTTCAACACGCGATAGTGAATCGTGCTGCTGATTTGGTGTTTCCAGCAGAGATAGGGGATGACAACGCCGTCCAGCATGGGGCGCAGTTCCGCCGGGACGCCGGGCATGCAGATAATCGCATGGGCGCCATGCTCTGCGATCAGACCCGCGGCGGTGCCGTTTGGATTGGCGATGGGCGCGGCGCCACGGGGCAGCCGTGCCTGGCGGCGGTTGTTTTCGGACAGGGGCCGGTTGCGATGTCGAAACCGTTCCACGATAACCTGAAACAAGTCGTCGTGATATTCCAAGGGGGCGTCCAGCACATGAGCGACGCATTCGCGGGTGATGTCATCGGCGGTGGGGCCGAGACCGCCGCTGCACAACACCGCATCGGAACGTTCCAGTCCCCGTTGCAGGGCGTCCGTGATGCGGTCGGCATTGTCGCCCACCGTCGTTTTCCAATAGAGGTCAATGCCTGCGGCGGCCAAAGCGCGGGACATATAGGTGGCATTGGTATCCTCAATCTGCCCGAGGAGCAGTTCCGTGCCTATCATCAGGATTTCAGCCCGCATCGGCATGTCCGTCTTCAACGGGATATCGCAATGCGCGGGGAGGCTGACGCAGCGCCCTGTCGGACAGCGTTGCCCGGCGCGGCTGCCGCGAATACGGGGCCGATGGCAGGCAACCGCTCCGTGGCCTGTTGCTTGCGCGCACAGGTCGCGATAATGTGCATCATAAACAGCAACCGGCCAATGCGCTCTTCCTTTTCCGAGGCGCAGCGAATGCCGAAGCCGTGGGCGCAGGCATGGCCGATTTTGTCCGTGCAGGCTTCGGGGCGTTTCGCGTCCAGTTCCGACCACGCGAACAAGTCCACATCCGCACAGGCAGGCAGATGCCCTTCATTTGACGCCTCGAATTCCGTGTCCATGCGGTCATACAGGGCAATCAGTTTGTCGAACCAATGAAAGATGGCGCGGTAACCCTCATCATGAACATCAAGTTCGATGCGCGTTTCGTCTATACACGACAAGTGTTGTCTGCTCAGATAGGTGTCGCGCTCCTCGTTACGGTCCGGCACCATGCGCACCCGCATCTTTTCCGTGGGATCGCCATGATTAAAGCTTTCAAGCACGGTGGCAATGGAAAACTTTGAACGGGCAAGCAGCATAAACTCTTTGAGCAGGGGCGCCGCCAATTCGTTGTCCTCAAGCAGGGCATCCAGTTCGGGAAGGGGACGCAACATGTCCGCGTTCCAGTCCAGCCACATGTCATGGAACAGGCGCACCAGTTTTCCGCCGCATTCTCGTCGCGCCGCCACACTGTCGGTGGCCGCCTCCCCCACAAGACTCATAAACCGTGTTTCAAGCCGATGACGCGTGCGACGGAGAATATCGAATTGAAACAAGAACCGGATGATAACCAGCCGGTCCATCAACGCATCCAACACCGACTCCGAAACACTGCTGTACTCGCCCAGCGTTCGTTTCCAACGTTCCTGCCATTCGCGCAATCGTCGCGCCGCCGCACTGCGTGGTTCGCGGCGTATCTCTTCCAACGCGCCCCGCGCCACATTGCCTCGCTTGAGGTATTCCGCAACGTCCCGGTTGAAAACATCGGGATCATCCGCATGCAGCAGCAATTCATCCGTTTGGGCGTCATAAAAATACGTGCGATACAAATCGCTGACAAGCACATAATGGATATTGGGCGACCGCGTTTCTTCTATCAGCGCCCGCGTGGCCAGACAATAGTCCAAGCCTTTGTCGAGCACGGTAGACGGCGCCTCCAATACCCCCGGCATCAAGAAATACAACGCTATGGTGGTCTGGCCATCGCCGCGCAACAAATACGGGAGGGCGTTCAACTGTTCCGCTGTTGTCCGGGGCGAAAAAGGAATGGGCAAGTCCCAATCCAGCAGCGCCAGCAACTTCATCACATAAGCGCGCTGCTCCACCTTTGACGAATCTGTCAAGCGTCCCCACCAAGACTCGCAGAGCTTCGCTATTTCCGAGGCGCTGTTCTGCATGAACTGCCATCTCCTAAAAAATAAAAACCACTATATATTGCCCTCTCATCCCCCATATCATATATATTTTGTGGTCGCATGTCAACATCCACCCGCAACTGCATACGCGTTTTGGGGGTCGGCGAGCATGAGAAAAAGACGCAACCCGATGCGCCTTGGGGACAGAAAAGACGGTTCCGCTCGGCTTGCCCGCATATTTCACAAGATTTCTGTTGCGCCTGCGAATCTTACACCATATCAGGCACTTTGCTTGCCCGCCGACTTCGACGTGTACTAACACGCTGTCAGCCGGCGGCCTGCGCAAAACGCCTGCTCTGGCGCAATCTTCACAGGCTTACGACGAAACTTGGTGAAATATACGGGCTTGGGCAATGGCGCGGGGCGGGGGGCACGCAGGAAAGAATCCGGCATGGCGGTCGCCGGCAGGCAGCACGATCCCGGAGCGTGGGATAACGGGAGATAAACAATGGTGGGCGATACTGGACTCGAACCAGTGGCCTCTGCCGTGTGAAGACAGCGCTCTAACCAGCTGAGCTAATCGCCCACGGGGAAGTGAATAGTAGCATACCTGATGGAATGGGGTCAACTGGCATCTCATGCCGGTTCGTTTGAAGGGCGTGTATACCCCTGGGTAGAATCGTGGATGTTATGACGTGCGCAACCAAAAAGGAGTGCAGGACGATGCCCGCAAAGTTTGTGACGCTTTTACTGTTGGTCGGCAGCGTGGCCCTGGCCGAGGGGGACGCCGATGTTGACCGCGACGCATGGCAACCGGCCATCAGCGCGGTATTTGAGCAGCTGGACATGCTGGAGCTTTTTGCCCTTACGACGCGGGTGGGCGGCATGACCGTAAACATACCCCGCGAATTGCGCGGCGTGCCGATGCGCATGATTGAAGAGGCCGATGTGTTGCGTGACCGGGGCATCGAAATTGACGTGAAGGAACTTCGTTTTCGTAACTTGGGGTTTATCTACGACAAGAGCCCGGAATGGCGCGAAGACCGACCCCTTGTGCCCACCACCATTACCTTTGATACGCTGGGGATAGGCGCGGAAGCCAAAACGCGGGTTGGCACAATACCGCTGGGCGCTACCTTCCGAAACGGGCAACTGCCGGTAAACTTTCTGCCCCAGCTGGACGAGCGGTTTGATCTCGGTCTGATGCCGGAAGAACGGGCGGAAGACACCCGTCTTGACGACGTGCAGATTGAAGCGGGCGGGCGGCTTGCCAGCGGCATTGCCAACCGATTGCTCAGCGACCGCGTGGGCCAATTGCTTCTTGAACACGGCGTGGGCCAAACCCTGCAATTAAGCCAGGGCGATCTGATCAGTGGCGACGCGGCGCTTCGATTGCTCGACATACCCTCGGAATCGCGTCGGGGACGCACATTGGACACGCTTCTGGATCGGGTTGGACGATAACCCGCGGCGGAGAGCGATGCACTATGCGGGTTGGCGCTTGAAAGCCTTTTCCATCAGCGCGTGTCCGCTGCAATCATGGACGGCGAGACACACGGTCGTTTCGGTAATGCGCACAAGTCCGAAGGTGGGCGGGCGCATGCGGTCCAGTTCACTTTTTAGATGGCCCGGATTCATGCAGGGTATCCCTTCGCGACGGACAATTCCGAAGCGGTGGGTATGCCCGAAAAGGGCGAGGCCAATATCGGATGTCAAGGGCGGCAGGTCTTCTTCCGAATGGGCATAGGCCACGCGCACCCCTTCGAAGGTTTCCACACGCCGTTTGGGCGTTTTGGTGTCGTTGTATTCCCGACACCACAATCCCGGCACCCCCGACACCGAATACCCCGCCATCTCCAGCGCCTCCTTGTCGGCATAGTCATCGCCCAGATGAAGGATATGGGTGGCCAGCAGCCGTTCCCGCAGGATATCGGCCACTTTGAACATCAGCGGTTGGTTGCCGTGGGTATCGCTTATTACCCCCACTATCATGAAGCGCCGTTGACCTCATCCGCATACTGCTGATACAGCGCCTCGCACCGTGCCTGGTCCAATGGCGACTCCGACCAGATAACCCGAAACGCCAGGCGCAACGGCGCATCGGGCGTGAGGTCCGGCTCGAAGAACGCGCCGAAACGGCCATAGGCGCGGGTGGAATAATGGGGTTGGCCCGTGACCAGGTCCGGCGCCGTAAGGTGCAGCACCCAATAGCGTTTGCCGCCCACCACCATGCTGCCGCACAACCACCACGCATTGTCCACAATATCGTTGTCCAGTTCCTCGGCGCCTTCGGGCATGATATATTCCGTATCGTCCTCCGTGTCCACCACCTCGTTGGACATGCGCACCTGCATGCCTGCATGGTGGGCGTCGCCGCGCAACCGAATGGGTCCTGCGAGCGTCGTCAACTCCGAAACAAAATCCACCACGCGCATGCCGTCTTCGCCGGGAAAGACGGTGATGGTGCGCTCCTCCTCAATAAACGGCGCCAGGTCATCTGCGCGCCACTGGATGCGGGCCGTATGGGTCGCACGGTTTGCATCGGCTTCCGTTGTCACCCACTCCACCAGTTCTTGTTGGGCAAAGGCGTCGCGCAACGCGCCTTCACGTCCGGCACGCATGTGCCATGTGTCCACCGTCCGCTCGCCCACAAGGGTATGGTTCCAGCCAATGAACAGGCCGCGATGATGCGAATAGCGGCCGCCTGCGCCTTTGGTGATGGGGAACGCACCTTCAAAATCATACAGGTGCGTATACACTTTGTATGTTAATTCCGGGTTCTCCGGATCGAAGGGCGTCGTTACCGTGCGCACCCATGTTCGGCCATCCATTTGCACGTCCAATCCGTGCTCAAAGGTAAACCCGTCGGTCGGCTCCGAGGCGCCGCACGCAACCGCCAGCGACAATACGCATAGAAAAAGTCCCCAACTGCCCGCATACTTAAAATCAATCATGATGCTTCTCCTGTTCTGTTGCAACCGTGCATATGATAACTCATCATACCGTGACAGACGTGGCGGCTGCAAGAGCAGATACAGGCTATACTTGCAGCCGTTCAAGGCTCAGTTTTCTGGCATGGGTATATTCGGTGCGGAGCAGTTCCGCAAGGATGGCAAAATCGCCGCCCGATTTGCTGCGTATCTGGAAGGTAAGTTGTACGCGACCACCTTCCTCCGACGACTTGATTGCGGTGGTCACGACCTCGAAGTTGCCCGCCCGTTCGATATGAAGCAGAATCTCCGCCACGTCTGCTTCGGTAGCGGGCAATTGCATGGCCAGCAGAAAATGACCATGTTGGGGCAACACTTGTTCAATGGCGGACAAACCGACAACAACGGCCAAGGCAAACGCGGTGCCAAAAAGCGCCGTCAGCAAATAGCCGGAACCGATGGCGATGCCCTGGGCCGCGGCAAACCAGACCATTGCGGCGGTGGTAAGCCCGACCTTTTCCTGTCCCGACTTCATGATGGTGCCCGCGCCGAGGAATCCGATGCCGGTAATGATGCCTGCTGCGATGCGGGCGCGGTCTAATCCGCTGGGGGTCAGTGTGTCGCCTGTTCGCGCGATATACTCGCTCACGATCATGAGCATGGTGGCGCCCATGCACACGAGGATGTGGGTGCGCAGCCCGGCACTGCGCCCTTTGCGCTGCCGTTCCAGCCCAACGGCGCCGGACAGAATCAACGCCGCCGAAAACTTGACCGCCGCCTCCATCCAGTTTTCGGCGGTAATATGCAAGCCCATATCTTGTAATAACGTATTCATGGCGTATAAGAAGAGTATAGCATATATCCGTCATGCCGCGGACGGGATTGTTCTATTGGATAAAGGTGCGCACCGGTTCAAAGGGTTGCGTTTCGTCCGGCACGGGCAGGTCGCCTTCGATTCGAGCGTGACGTTTTTCAACCTCTTCCTCCGGTGCGTTGCGCTCCTGCGCTTCCCGCAGGAATTCCCGCGCCTCCCCGGCATTGTCCATTGCCAGCGCCATATCCGTCAGCGCAAGCCACGGGGCATAGTTATCCGGACGGGCTGCGGTGGCTTTCTCCAGCCATTCCCGCGCCAAGGCCGGGCGACGCGCCTCCATGGCAAACACGGCCATAAACTCTTCCACCGACGGCGTGTCGTCGCTGACAAAATGTTTGGCGTAGGTCTGCGCGGCGTCCCATGCCCGAAACCCGGCGGCTTGTCGCGCCAGTCGCAACCATGCCTCATGGCCCGGCGGCGTGAGCGCGCCCCAGCTTGCAACAAAATCAGCGGCGTGGTCGTGGCGGGCAAAAGTCATGCCCAGCAATTCCCATGCGCGCATGTTGGACTCGTCACGGCGCAAGGCCAGCACAAGCCAATAGAAGGCGCGCATCAAGTTGCCGGACAACAGGTCGCTTTCCGCCATGGCAACGTAGCCCGACACATCCAGAGGGTTCTCGGCGATGAGTTCGCGGGCGGCAGTCAGCTGGCTCCGTGCGGCGTTAAAGGTGTTGAGCGCCTGGGCCTGATACATGCCCGCCTCACTGTCTTCGTCAAAACCGGGCAGCGCGGCAAAGTGTATCGCCGCCATGGTGGTGTTGCCCAGCATCATCTGCGCCGTGGCCTGTCGTATGAGGTCCTCTTGCGGCAACTGTTCCGTTCTGTGGGCAAAGGCATAATAGTCCGCCACCCGCTGCGGTTGTTCGTGGATTTCAGCGGCCCGCGCCACCGCCAGCGCCGCCGCAATCCCCGCGTCGTCGAACGGTGCGGACGCGAGGAACGGCGTCAGTAATTCCGCCGCCTCAGCGTCATGACCCGCGGCAAGAAACATAGTGCCCAGCACCCGACGCGCCACGGTATTGTCCGTTGTTTCGTCATCGCACAAACGCCAGACTGCCAGCGCTTCCTGCAACAACACGGCCCGCGCTTCCGGATCTGCCTGACGTCGCGCCGCGTCGCAGTAATGCAACACCATTTGCTCGCACGCCGCTCCGTTGTCATGGGATAACTGCTGCTCAAGGCGGGTCATGGGATCAACCCGTTCAACCCCCATGCGGAATGAGACCACGCCGCCCGCAATCACCGCCACAATTGCGACCATGGTGATGGCCCGTCGCACAACCATCTCCGGGCGTACCGCCCACAACCATGCCACCGCCAGCGCCGCCACCAACGACAGCAGATACAGTCCGCCCGGCAATGACCACTGCAGTGTGCCGCCGGAATAATGAATGACGCCCGCCACCGTGATTGCCGTCGCTATCAAGGCCGCGAGTTGTGTTGCCGTCGTCATCGCGGCTGTGCGGCCTGTTTCCGGCCCCTCATCCTGCCCATGCTTAACGTGTTCATTACCGGCCTGCGGCATGCGCCGGGCAAGACGGTTCAGGTTAGAATCCAGCGCCAGCAGCGCAATTGGCAAGAACACAAAACCGGAGTGCGCCGCCATGGCAAGCGCAAGAGCGCAGCACGACAACACAAGCCGTGGCCAATCCAGTTGTCCTTGTGACGATTTTGCCGTCAGAAACCATGTGGCGCCGGCCAGTGCAAAGGCGCTCCCCATCAGCGTTGGCAGCGCATCCACGGCAGTCAGCATTTCCACGGCTGCGGGCGTTGTGGCAAGCAGCAGCGCTCCGAGCAGCGCGGGCGTTGCGGAGAGTTCGGAACGCGTCCACAGCACAATCATCCGGAAGAGCAGCGCGACGCTTACCGCCAGGAAGAACAACGAAACAAGACGCAGTATCAGCATGGTTTCGCCGCCGAGCCACCAGAGCGTTCCCACCACAAAGGCGGTTAGCGGCGCGCCCGGCAACAGGTCATCCGCCGTAATTGCGGTATCCGGGTGATGCAACGCATCGTCATGTAACAACAGCCGGAACTCGTCGCCCTGCATGGGCGCATACAACAGATTGAAATGCAGTAAGACCGGCGTCATCACCACCACAAACAATCCAATAATAAAGAGCGACCTCATGTTCGGCGCTTGTCCAGATGAAACTGGACCACTCTTGGCTTCAACGGCGTTGTCATCTTTCATAGGGCACAACGAACTCCATTCTTATCGTAACGATTCCGCGCCCGCATCGTGTGCATCGGCAGGGGTACGCTGCGCAGACTCACGACGAAACCTGATGAAATATCCGGGCTAGCCCGGATATTTCACAAGATTTCTGTTGCGCCTGCGAATCTTACACCATATCAGGCACTTTG